>CAUJKG010000371.1 GCA_963205465.1 Pseudomonadota bacterium
GTGAAGGACGCAGCACCGGCCGTTCGCCTCGCGGCGGAATAATAGCGGCTTGCACTAATTCGCGCGCGCCGGTGGCTGATTGGTCGCCGGCGCGTTTGCATTTGGCGCGGCCGCGTCCGGCGAAGTCTTCTGCAGGAATTCCGGCGTCTCGGGAGTTTGCCGGATCGTCACCGTCATGGCGTGCGGCGCATGCGGATTGGGCGGCAGGATCTTGATCGCCATGAGCTGCTTCACGAGCGCGGGACTCATGCCCGCGCGTTCGATCGGGACGAATTTGTCGCCGCCGCGGTAAACCGCAAAGCCTTTCGGCTGTACGACGATGTCGCCGCCCTGCAGCGTCGGATCGTTCTCGAAATCGACTGCTGCAACCCCGTAAGGATCGCGTCCGTTGCAGGTGCAGCCCTCGACGATCTGGGTGCGGTAGAGAAACGCGTTCGGAAGCGCGGAATATTTCTGGCCGTCGTTTGCGATCGCGTTGTCGATGCCAAGACCGCTGAACACCTTGGTCTGCGCCGCGGGGCACATGGCATGGCAGACTTTGTCGAGCGATACGTCCTTGCGGCCGCCGCGGCTGATCGGAAAGAATTTGCCGTCGCAGGTGCGTACGCAAACGCTGGAGAAGGCGTCCGACTTTCGCTTCTTCTCTTCCTCTTCTTCGTCCGGGGCATAGCGCGGCCGGGTACCAAACAAGGCACCGAAGAATTCGGAAAACGGATTGTTTGAGCGCGCGTCGCGATAGGGCGCGGGCGGTGTGTTCCGCGCGCCGCCATAGATACTGTAATAGGTCTGCGCGGTTGCAGGTGTCAGCAGCAAGGCCGCGAGCGCTGCGGCGCAAAGCGCTCTCAGGGACGAACGGGCCGCTTTTTGATGGGCCGACACGGCTACGCTACTCCCCGGCGTTTTGATGCGGTTCTAACCCCCGAGGTATGACCGCCCCATTAAACGCCCGATCCCGCAAAAAGTTGCAAAATGCATTCCATGCGGGAAAGGGGCTTTTGGCCAGTGGTTACTTGTTCAAGAATTCGTCAGCGGTAAACAAGGCATGAAAGCGCAAGCCGGCCTTGGCGAAGGTCTCGGTAGCGCCTTCCTGCCGGTCCACGATGGTGAGCACGAAAGCAACCTGCGCGCCGGATTCCTGCGCCGCCTGCGCGGCCTTGAGTGCGGATTCTCCGGTCGTGGTGACGTCCTCGACAATGGCGACCGTCCTGCCGGCAAGGGTTTCGCCTTTGGTCAGACCCTCGACCAGGAGCTTCGCGCCGTGCTCCTTCGGCTTCTTGCGCACGAAGAAATTCGGCAAAGGCTTCCCGGTGATCCAGCTCAAGGCGGCGACCGCGCCGGAGATTGGTACCGCGCCCATCTCCAGCCCGCCGATCGCGTCGAGCTTCTCCTGCGCCAGCGCTTCGAGCGATAATTGCGCAAGGAGTGCCGCACCTTCGGGGTCGAGCATCGTGGGCTTGAGGTTGAAATAGAAGTGGCTCTTGCGCCCGGAAGCGAGCGTGACTTCGCCGAGCCCAAAGGAGCGCGTGGCGATGATTTCTTTCAGCCGCGCGCGGGCGGCTTTCGGATCGGGAAGGTTGATTTGGGTCACGGAGAAGGGCATCCGGTTGGTGCAGGCATCGGACTTGCTATCATTGCGCGCGCTGAGCGCCAACGAAAACACGGACGCCATCAACAACGGATAGAATCATGACCGGCCCTATACTCCACCCGCTCGATTTTCAGCCGTGCGGCGAAGCGGAAATGCTGAAGCGCGCGCGGGATTTCCGCGCGATGATGAAGCGCCGCCGCACGGTGCGGGATTTTCAGGATCGCCCGGTTCCGCGCGAGATCATCGAAGACGCGGTCATGACCGCGGCGGGCGCGCCGTCCGGCGCCAATCAGCAGCCCTGGAGCTTCGTGTGCATTTCGGATGCCGCGACGAAATCGAAAATCCGCGTCGCGGCCGAGGAGGAGGAGCGCGACTTCTACAAGGGCGGCAAGACCCCCGCGGAGTGGCTGGAGGCGCTTGGTCCCCTCGGAACCGATGAACACAAGCCGTTTCTCGACATTGCGCCGTGGCTGATCGTGATCTTCGGCCAGCGCTACGGCTTTGCCGAAGATGGCTCACACGTGAAGCACTATTTCGTCCCGGAATCGGTTGGCATCGCGATGGGCTTCCTGATTGCGGCACTCCACAACGCCGGGCTCGCGACGCTGACGCATACGCCCTCGCCGATGGGGTTCCTGAATGAAATCTGCGGGCGTCCAGCGAACGAGAAGCCTTACGTGCTCCTCGTCGCGGGCTATCCGGCGGAAGACTGCAAGGTGCCGACGATCACCAAGAAGAAGCTGGAAGAAGTGAGCGTGTGGATTTAGCTTTTCTCATTACGGGGTTCGCCACGGAGCAGCGTGATTCTGTTGCCGATGCGATGACCGCGGCATGAATCTGATGTTGCAAGCCCTCTGTCTCGCTCGCCGTGGCCACGAATCTCCGGCTTCGAAAGTGTGCCTCGTCCTCCCATTCATGAGATGAACATGGCGCAGAATATCTATGACAACGCCGACTTCTTCGCGGGCTATAGCCGCTTGCCCCGTCAAGTACATGGGCTCGACGGTGCGCCCGAATGGCCTGCCATACGGAAAATGCTTCCGCCGCTTCGCGGCAAGCGGGTTGCCGATATGGGGTGCGGTTTCGGCTGGGCCTCGCGCTGGATGCGCGAGCAGGGCGCGGCTTCCGTTCTTGGCGTCGATCTGTCGCGAAACATGATCGCTCGAGCAGAGGCGGATACGACCGATGCAGCCATTCGCTATCGCGTCGCCGATCTCGAAACGCTGGAGTTGCCGCAGGCTGCATTCGATCTGGTCTACAGCGCTCTGACGTTTCACTACATAAAGGATTTCAGCCGCCTCGTGCGGATGATTCACAGCGGGCTCGTCGAAGGCGGCGATCTCGTCTTCACCATCGAGCATCCGACCTTCATGGCTGCGGCGCATCCGCATTGGATCGCCGATGAAGACGGCCGCAAGACATGGCCCGTCAACGGCTATTCTGTCGAGGGCGAGCGCCGGACGGACTGGTTCGTCAAAGGCGTGCTGAAATACCACCGCACCATGGCGACGACCCTGAATACGCTGATCGGAGCAGGCTTTGCACTGCATCGAGTTGATGAGTTTGCGCCCACGCGTGCGCAGATCGAAGCAATGCCCGAACTGGCTCAGGAACTGGAGCGTCCGATGATGCTACTTGTCTCGGCGCGTAAGTCAGGAACTTGATGCAGACGCGCTGTTCAGTTTCTCATCGCCGATCAATGCGCTTCTTCCCAGTTCGACGCGGCGCGCGCATCGACCGATAAGGGGATCGAAAGAGCAACCGCAGGCAGCGGGGCCTCTTCCATCACTTTCTTCACGAGCGGCAGCGTCTTCTTCACGTCCTTGTCCGCCACTTCGAAGATCAATTCGTCGTGGACCTGCAAGAGCATCTTCGCGTCCACCTTCGCCTTCGCAAGCGCGTCATCCATGCGGATCATGGCGCGGCGGATGATATCGGCCGCCGTGCCCTGCAGCCGCGCGTTGATGGCGGCGCGCTCGTTGAAGCCGCGCACCGAAGGGTTCGGGTCCTTGATCGCCGGATAGTGGCACCTGCGGCCGAACAGCGTCGTGACATAGCCGTGCTCGCGCGCGAATTGTTTGGTGTCTTCCATGTAATCGCGGATGCCGGGGAAGCGCTCGAAATACTTCTTGATGTAAGCGCCCGCTTCCTCGCGGCCGATGCCGAGCTGGTTCGCGAGCCCGAAGGCCGAGATGCCGTAGATGATGCCGAAGTTGATCGCTTTGGCGCGGCGGCGGATTTCGCCCGGCATGTCTTTCACCGGCACGCCGAACATTTCGGACGCCGTCATCGCGTGAATGTCCAAGCCCTCGCGGAACGCCTTCTTCAATTGCGGCACGTCGCCGATCTCGGCGAGTAGACGCAGCTCGATCTGCGAGTAGTCGGCGGAAACCAGCTGGTTGCCTTGCTCCGCGACGAAAGCCTTTCTGATTTTCCTCCCTTCCTCGGTGCGGACCGGAATGTTCTGCAGGTTCGGCTCGGAGGAGGCGAGGCGGCCGGTCGGCGTTGCCGCGAGCGCATAAGACGTGTGAACGCGGTTGGTTTCCTTGTTCACATACTCCGGCAGCGCGTCGGTATAGGTCGATTTGAGTTTGGAAAGCTGCCGCCATTCCAGAATTTTCTTCGGCAGCTCGTGACCTTCTTCGGCGAGATCTTCCAGCACTTTTGCGCCGGTGGACCACGCGCCGGTGGAGGTCTTGGTGCCGCCCGGCAGGCCCATCTTGCCGAACAGAATATCGCCGAGTTGCTTCGGGCTGCCGGGATTGAACTGCTGGCCCGCGATCTTTGCGATTTCGTCTTCGAGCCGCGCGGTCGATTGCGCGAAGTCACCCGAGAGGCGCGAGAGCATCTGCCGGTCGATGGCAATCCCGCGCTTCTCCATTTCCGCGAGCACGACGGCGAGCGGCCGCTCCAGCGTCTCATAGACGTTGTTCATGCTTTCGGTGGCGAGCCGGGCTTTCAGATAGAGCCACAGCCGCAGCGTAACGTCGGCGTCCTCGGCGGCATATTCGGTCGCGCGATCGATCGCGACGCGATTGAAGGTGATGGAGCTTTTGCCTTTGCCCGCGACCTGCTCATAGGCGATCGGTTTGTGACCGAGAAAGCGCAGCGCGAGATTGTCCATGCCGTGGCCGCCGCCGGAGCGACCGGCATCGAGCGCGTAAGACATCAGCATGGTGTCGTCGTAAGGCGCGATGAAGACGTTTTCGCGCGCAAGCACGAGCCAGTCATATTTGATGTTCTGGCCGATCTTCAGCACGCTCGGATCTTCGAGCAGAATTTTCAGCTTCGCGCAGGTTTCTTTCAGCGGCAGCTGGCCTGGCAGCAAGCCGTCGTCGAACAGCCCTTCGCCCGCGCCGCAATGGCCGAGCGGAATGTAGCAGGCTTCGCCCGGCGTCACGCACAGCGATACGCCGCAAAGCTCGGCCTGCATCGGATCGAGCGAGGTTGTTTCGGTATCGACCGCGACATAGCCTGCGGCGCGCGCTTTCTCGATCCAGGCGTCGAGCTGCTTGGGTGAGGTGACGGCTTCGTATTTCTTGTGGTCGAACGGAATTTTCTTCAGCGCCGCTTCGCGCTCGGCGAACAGCGCCTGCGGCGTGAGTCCGCCTGCTTCAGCGGCTTGCGCCTTGTCGGCGGTCTTCGCCGGCGCTTTTGCAGTCGCCTTGCTTTCCGCGACGGCTGCACCCGCTGACAACAGCGGATCGGCCTCAACCGCATTCGGATCGATGCCCGCGGCTTTTGCCACGTTCTCGGTGAGGCGCGTGAACTCCATCGCTTTCAGGAAGGCGACCACCTTTACCGGATCGCCGCCATCGAAGCCGAGTTGATCGAGCGGCGTGCGGAGCGGGGCCTGGTCGTCGAGGAGCACGAGCTTCTTCGAGACGCGGGCAAGTTCGGCATTGTCGATCAGGGTCTGGCGGCGTTTGTCCTGCTTGATCTTCTCCGCGTTCTTGAGAAGCGTTTCGAGATCGCCGTATTCCTGAATGAGGAGAGCCGCAGTCTTGATGCCGATCCCCGGCACACCCGGCACATTGTCGGTGGCGTCGCCGCACAGTGCCTGCACGTCCGGCACGCGGGCGGGCTCGACGCCGAATTTCTCTTCGACTTCCTTCTCGCCGATCTTGCGCTCGTTGCCGGGCATCGGATCGTACATCGTGACGCCTTTGCGCACGAGCTGCATCAGGTCCTTGTCGCCGGCGATGATGAGGACTTCCGCACCGGTTTCGCGGGCTTCGCGGGCATAAGCCGCGATCAGATCGTCCGCTTCATATCCGGCCTCTTCGATTGGCTTCAGCCCGAAGGCTTTCACGACGTCGCGCATCAGCGGAAATTGCGGGATCAGGTCTTCCGGCGGATCGTCGCGGTTCGCCTTGTATTCGGGATAGATTTCGTTGCGGAAACCGTCGCCCGCCGCGTCGAACACGACGCCGACATGTGTCGGCTTCCTGCCGTCGATGCCTTCGCGCATCAGTTTCCACATCATGGACGAGAACGTCATGATCGCGCCGACTGGCAGGCCGTCGGAGCGTGTGAAAGCCTTGCCGCGCGACTGTGCGGCTTTGAACATCGCGAAGTAGGCGCGGAAAATAAAGGACGAGCCGTCGATCAAAAAGACGCGGTCGCCCTTCTTCAGGGGTCGAATTTCGGACATGGAACCTCGTTTGAACGGCACGATGCCGAAGCGAGCCAGGCCCGGCAAGCGAAACCGTCCCCTTAGATGGGGACAGTTTGCGAGCGGATAAAGCCCTTATTCCGCGGGCTGAAGCGTCTTTTTGCCCGCAGGCTGCAGGTGGAAGGCAGCGGGCCGGACGAAAAGGAAGTCGAGCCTGGTGCCGCGGATCGCGGCATGGAACAGGAGCGGCACGGCGACCCCGACCAAGGTGACGATGAGTGCTACCGTACCGAGATCGGGGATGATCCCGGTGTGGAGCAGGAAGAAGCGGGTTGAAGCCATCGGCAGGAAGAAGGCGAGATAGACCACGATCGAATTCTCGCCTGCGTAGCGCAGAATGGTGAGCCAATTCATCTGCGCGAAGATGGAAGCGACCGTGATCACGGCGAGCGCGCCGGCAAAGCCGAGCACGAGCGAAAGGAACGGTGCTTCCGCATAGCCACCGAACACGAGAACGCCGTTGGTGAGCCCCCAGAGCAGGAGCGCGATGGCGAAGACGCGCAGATTTGCCTGCACCAGTGCCGCGTAACTGAAGACGTGCTTGGCGAGCCAGTAGCCGCCGAAGAAATAGACGAAGCGTGCCGCAAACTCGTCGATCATCAGCCAGCCGGTATCGACCTTCACGATCTCGAGTGCGGCGGCGATAACGAAAATACCGAGCGGCGGAATGCGCCGCGTGGCCTTCGCCACAATGAACATCACCGGCAGCATATAGATGAACCACAGCGTGCCGAACGGCTCGATATAGGCAAGCAGATACTGATGGAGCAGCCCCTCGACACCATACTTTGAAATGAATGCCGGCGCCTTGAACGCGAACTGGATCGTGACCCAGAGCACGTAGAAATAGAAAAAATGCACGAGCTTTTTATCGAGGTAGTCGCGCCAGTTGCGATCGATCACGCGCCCGAGGAAGAGACCGGAAATCAGAAAGAAGTCGGGCATGCGGAAAGGCTTGGCGAAGGTGGCGACCGCATGCATCCAGCTTTCGTGACCATCGGCAACCTCGACGCCCAGGATCGAGTGCTTCATCACGACCCAGATGATGCAAATGCCTTTGGCGAAGTCGACCCAGTCGACCCGCGGCTTTTCGTAAATGCCCATCTGTTTCATAGTCACGCTCCAGAACTTCCAATTGTGCCGCAGCGCGACATGTCGCGCGCTTTGCCGGGTGACCTTGCAATCGCTATGCCGCGTCACCGTATCTCTACGAGGTGTTTGTTACGGCGAAGAACTGACAGGCCGAGACTTGCAGTCTCGAAATGGCACAGAGCGCCCATGCGGATGCCAAGGCCAGCCGGCCAGCAAGTTTTGGCCGGGCTTCTTGGAGGACAGCTGAGAACCCAAGATCGTTATTCCGCGGCCTGTAGCGGTGCCTTGGGTGCGCGGCTGAGGTGAAATCCGGCCGGCCGCACGAACAGGAAATCGAAGCGCGTGCCGCGAACCACAGCGTGAAGGATAAGCGGCAGGATCACGCCTGCCGCGGTCACGATGAGTGCAACCGATCCCAGATCGGGCACGATGCCGGTTTTCAGCAGCACGGCGCGTGTGGCCGCCATCGGCAGGAAGAAAGCGAGATAGACCACGATCGAGTTTTCGCCGGCATAGCGAAGCAGCGAAAGCCAGTTCACTTTTGCCAGCAATGCGGCAAGAGCGACCACGGCCGCCGCACCGGCAAAACCGAGCAGGAGCGAAAGCACCGGCATTTCGCTATAGCCGCGCACGACCATGAGATCGTTTGCGAAGGCCCAGACGCCGAGCGCGAGCACGGCAAGCCAGGGATCTTTCTGCACGCCGGCCGCGAAGCGGAAGATGGGGCCGGCGAGCCAGTAGCCCGCGAAGAAATAGACGAACCGCGCAGCGAATTCGTCGATCATGATCCAGCCAGTGTGGATGGGCGCGATTTCGAGGGCTGCAGCAAGCACGAAGATGGCGAGCGGCGGCACGCGCTTGAAAAGCTTCGTCACCACGAAGAACACCGGCAGGATGTAGATGAACCAGAGCGTGCCGAACGGCTCAAGGAAAGCGAGCCCAAACTGACGCGCGACTTCGACCACGCCGCCTTGCGCGAGAAATGCCGGGGCCTTGAACGCAAACTGGATCGTGACCCAGAGCACGTAGAAATAGAGGAAGTGCACGACCTTCTTGTCGAGATAATCCCGCCAGTTGCGATCGATCACGCGGGCGAGAAACAGGCCGGAGATCAGGAAGAAGTCCGGCATGCGAAACGGCTTCGCGAAGGCGACGAAATAGTGCAGCCAGCTCTCTTTGCCGGCGGCAAGTTCGACGCCGAGCGTCGAATGCATCATCACAACCATGATGATGCAAAAGCCCTTGGCGTAATCGACCCAGTCGACCCGCGGCTTTTCGTAATGCGCCATTGTTGCCATCGTCGTCTCCGCATCGGACAGGATGCGGCTTGTGTCCATTCGGGACACTAGCCGCTGCATGTTAACCGGCGGTGCAAGCGAAAGGCCGTTTTTCGTTGTTTTGACCGATGCGAAGCGAACAGCTATCTCGCGGAATGTTGCAGCCATCGCGTTAAGCATGAATTCACCACGAGAACTGTTATCCGGCGCCTTTCCGGTCGATGCGGTGCTGCCGGCGTTGCAGGAGACTTTGCGCGCACGCAATGCGGCCGTGCTCGTGGCGCAGCCGGGTGCGGGCAAGACTACGCGCGTGCCGCTCGCGTTGCTCGATGAGCCCTGGGTCAAATCGGGAAAAATTCTCGTTCTGGAACCCCGGCGGATTGCGGCCCGCGCCGCCGCGCAGTTCATGGCGAACTCGATCGGGGAAAGGCTGGGCGATAGGGTAGGCTTGCGCGTCCGCTTCGGTTCGAAGGTCAGCCGCAAGACCCGGATCGAAATGATTACCGAGGGCGTCTTCACCCGCCTCGTATTGGAAGACCCGGAACTCAAAGACGTCTCCGCCGTCATCTTCGACGAATTTCACGAGCGCTCGCTCGATGCCGATCTCGGGCTGGCGCTGGCGCTCGACGCGCAACGGGGTCTGCGCGAAGACCTGCGGATTCTCGTGATGTCGGCGACGCTTGACGGCGCGCGGATCGCGAAGCTGCTCGACGGCGCGCCCGTGATCGAAAGCGAAGGCAGCGCCTTTCCGGTCGAGACGAAATATCTCGGCCGGGATGCGCGCACGCCGATCCATGTCGCGATGGCGGACGCGCTGACGCGCGTAACGGCGAGCGAAGCCGGTTCGATTCTCGGCTTTCTGCCTGGTGTCGGCGAAATCCGCCGCACGGCGGATTTGCTTGCCGAACGCATTCGCGACGATGCGATCGATATCGTGCCGCTTTACGGCGCGCTCGATAGCAACGTGCAGGACAAAGCCATCGAGCCGCCGGCTGCGGGACGGCGCAAGATCGTGCTTGCGACCTCGATTGCGGAAACCTCGATCACTATCAAAGGTGTTCGCGTCGTGGTGGATTCCGGGCTTGCGCGCGTGCCGCGCTTCGAGCCGGATCTGGGTCTTACGCGGCTCGAAACCGTGCGCGTCTCGCGCGCTTCGGCCGATCAGCGTCGCGGCCGTGCCGGCCGCACCGAACCCGGTATCTGCTACCGGCTGTGGAATGAGGAGCAGACGCGAAGCCTGCTGCCTTTCGCAACGCCGGAAATTCTGGCCGCCGATCTGACCGGCCTCATGCTCGATCTGGCGCAATGGGGCGTGCGCGATCCTGAAACGCTGACCTGGCTCGATCCGCCGCCATCCGCTGCGGTCAACGAAGCGAAATCGCTGCTGGCCTCGCTCGGCGCACTCGACGCAAGTGGTGCGATTACGCCGCTCGGCAAGAAGCTCGGCACGCTACCGCTGCATCCGCGGCTTGCCGCGATGATTGTCGCTGCAAGCGAAGGAGACAACGCACAACTCGCTGCCGAGATTGCCGCGGTGGTTTCCGAGCGCGGGCTCGGCGGAAACGACATTGATCTATCGCACCGGATTGCCGAGTTCAGGCGCGATCGCTCGCGCAGAGGCGAGGAAGCGCGCAACCTCGCGCGGCGCTGGGCAGAACTCGCCGGCGGAAAAATCCGCGAAGCCGATCCGAAACAGGCCGGACAACTGCTCGCGCTGGCCTATCCGGACCGCATCGCCAAGGCGCGCGCGGAACGCGGCGGCGCATTTCTGCTTGCCAACGGCCGTGGCGCGAAACTGGAGCCGGCGAATGCGCTCGCGCGCGAAGACTATCTCGCCATCGCTGAAATAGCGGGTGCGGCGCAGGAAGGCCGCATCCTGCTTGCAGCGCGGATCAGCGAAGCCGAACTCATCGCGCGTTTTGCCGGGCAGATCGTCGAGACCGAAGAAGCGGTATTCGATTCCAAAGCCCGCGCGATCCGCGGCCGCGCCGCGCGCAAATATCATGCTTTGGTGCTACGCGACCGGCCGCTGAAGGTGGCGGCGAACGAAGCCTCCGCGCGCGCGCTCGCGGTGGGGATCGCCTCACTCGGCATCGATGTGCTTCCATTCTCCGCTGCCGCGCGACGCTGGCTCGAGCGCGTGCGCTTCCTTCGCCAGGCCGAAGGCGAAGAGTGGCCGGATGTTTCGAACGAAGCGCTGGAAAAGAATATCGAAAGCTGGCTCGCGCCGTTTCTGGCCGGAAAGACCTCGCTCCACGAAATTTCTCCGAGCGATGTTTCGAACGCGCTCCATGCGATGCTCACGCATGAGCTTGCACGTCGCCTTGACAGCGAATCGCCGGATCGTTTTATCGCGCCGACCGGTTCAGAGCTTGCGATCGACTATGCCGCCGAAGCCGGTCCCACGATCTCGGTAAAAGTGCAGGAGTTGTTCGGACTCTCCCGCCATCCCTCCGTCGCGGCAGGAAAAATTCCACTTGTGCTTTCGCTGTTGTCGCCTGCCGGCCGTCCCATTCAAGTAACGCGCGACCTGCCGGCGTTCTGGCGCGGCTCCTGGGCGGACGTGAAGAAAGAAATGCGCGGCCGCTATCCGAAGCACGTCTGGCCGGACGATCCCGCGACGGCCGTGCCGACGCGACGCGCCAAGCCGCGTGGCACATAAGTTCCAATTTATTGAAAATTGCGCAGATTGCGCCCATCTAACTCCGCGTTAACGGGCTTCATACGTTCTTCGCGGGAAGATCGCGTTTCCCAAGGGTGGCCATGTTTCGCTTTCTGCTTCTTCTCGTTGCCGGCTTCGTCGCGCTTTCGGTCTATGCGCCGGATACCGCGCAGGATCTGCTCCGCCGCTCGCGCGACGCCTTCGTCGCGTTTCAGCAAGGTGCCGAGCCTGCACCGGTGCAGCCCGACCCGAAGGACAATGATGCCGGTGGCTTTGTCCGCATCCGCTCCGATCGCGCGGGTCACTATGTTTCGGATGTCGATTTCAACGGCCGCCGCTTTCGCGCGATTGTCGATACCGGGGCGACGCTGATCGCGATCCGCTACGAGGACGGCAGGGCGCTCGGCCTGATCACGCCGTCCGACCGCTTCGATATTCGCGTCAACACCGCCAACGGCGAGGCGCGCGCCAAGCGGGTGCAGCTTCGGTCGGTCCGCATCGGCACGATCCAGATCGACAACGTCGAGGCCATGGTGCTGGATGAAGGGATGCTCGGGCAGAACCTGCTCGGCATGAGCTTCCTGAAGCGCCTCGCCCGCTTTGAAGTAAAACGCGGCGTACTCGAACTCGAGCGCTGACGCACTTAAATTTGCCCGCTTTCGTGCTAGACCGCTCCCGGCCCGGCGCCCGCCGGGATGTTTCATGCATGGATTGACGATGTTTCCCAAGCCAAAAGCGGCAATTAAGCCGAATACCTACGAGTATGAATCGACGCCGCTCGTGAAGCCCACGGGCTTCCGGGAATATGACGCGCGCTGGCTCTTGGAAAAAGAAATCAATCTGATCGGCGTGCAGGCGCTGGGCCTCGGCATGGCGACGCTGTTTCATGAACTCGGTGTAAGGCCCGATATTGTCGTGGGCCATGACTTCCGCGGCTATTCCATGTCGGTCAAGGCAGCGCTGACAAGCGGGTTGATGGCGGGCGGCATGCGCGTCCACGACGTGGGTCTTGCGCTTTCGCCGATGGCTTATTTTGCGCAGTTCGAACTCGATTGTCCCTGCGTTGCCATGGTTACGGCCTCGCACAACGATAACGGCTGGACCGGCGTAAAGATGGGTGCGGCGCGCCCGCTTACGTTCGGGCCGGATGAGATGGGCCGCCTCAAGGAAATCGTGCTCGAAGGCAAATCGAAAACGCGCGAGGGCGGGTCGTTTACGTTCATTCCCGGCTTTGCCGATCGCTATATGGCCGATCTCGCCAACCGCCCGAAACTCAAGCGCAAGCTGAAAGTCATTGCCGCCTGCGGCAACGGCACGGCGGGCGCTTTCGCGCCGAAAGTATTGGAAGCGATCGGTTGCGAGGTCGTTCCGCTCGACACCGAACTCGATCACACCTTTCCGAAATACAATCCGAATCCGGAAGACCTGAAGATGCTGCATGCGGTGCGCGATGCGGTGCTTGCGCATAAGGCTGATGTCGGTCTTGCCTTCGATGGTGACGGTGACCGCTGCGGCGTCGTAGACGATAGCGGCGAAGAGATTTTCGCCGACAAGGTCGGTGTGATGCTCGCGCGCGATATGTCGGCGGGCGACAAGGGCGGGCAGTTTATCGTCGATGTGAAATCGACCGGCCTTTGGCTCACGGATCCGGTCTTGAAGCAGAATGGCGTGAAGGTTGATTTCTGGAAGACCGGCCACTCCTACATCAAGCGCCGCTCGGCCGAGCTGAAAGCCGTAGCCGGCTTCGAGAAATCCGGTCACTTTTTCTTCGGTCCGCCCTTCGGCCGCGGTTACGACGACGGTCTGTTGTCTGCCATCGCGGTCTGCGAGATGCTCGACCGCAATCCGGATAAGAAGATGTCGGATCTGCGCCTCGCTTTGCCGCAGACTTGGCAGTCGCCGACCATGTCGCCGCATTGCGACGACGAGAAGAAATACGGCATCGTCGAGAAAATCGTGAAGCACTTCGAAGCTGCGAAAGCGAAGGGCGACGCGGTTGCCGGTCAGAAGATCCGCGATCTCGTGACGGTCAACGGCGTGCGTGTCACCGTCGAGGACGGAACCTGGGGTCTGGTGCGGGCTTCATCGAACAAGCCCGAACTGGTCGTGGTGGTGGAAAGCCCGGCTTCCGAAGCGCGCATGAAGGATATGTTCAAGGCGCTCGACGCGGTGATCCGTACCCATCCGGAAGTCGGCGAATACAATCAGAAAATCTGACCGACGGGCCGGATCCATCAGGAACAGCCTGAAATCGTGCCGGTATCGCGGGTGATGCAGGTGACGAGACGCGGCCGGATGTAGAGCTGGTCCGTCAGCGTCATCGTGCCGCCGGTAAAGGCGCTGCCGACCGGTGGCGTGAAGTCGTAGGTCACTTCCGCCCAGATCACCGTTGTGTTCGGCGTATTCAGGCCTATGGGCAACGTAACGGTCGAGTTGGGCGCGCGCGCCGTGCTCTGGAAGGCGTCACTCCATGCGACGCTTGCCGTTCCTGCACCATTGATGCGGATGCTCGATACCTTGATCTTCAGGAGGCCGTTCCACGCATAGGGAGCGAACACGGCTTTCGCCGCGTCGAATACGGCCGTGATTTCCGCGTTGGTCAGCGAATTGTCGCGAGCCACCAGGTCGCCCACCGTATGGGAGACCAGGACGACCTTGCGCTTGATGATGATCCCCTGCGTGACCGCGGTCCCGCCGAGATAGATCGTCGCCATGAGGGGTACGATGACCGCGAACTCGACCGCGGAAACGCCGCGTCTGTCGCGGCAGAACTGCGCCGCTTTTTGGCGCAACGCAGTCAGGAATGTCGAGATCGATGCGATGCTCATTGATAGGGCTCGTTTCTGAACGCAACCGCGGACATCAGGAGCCGCTTCCCGCTCGGCATATCGGCCAGATCGAGGCCGAAGGTGCGCATGATCAGCGGCCATTCATACATCACCCGCACCACCACGATATCGCCCGGACCGCCGGTCTGAAATTGGAAACCGGTGTCGTCCACCTTGCCGTTCTTGAGGGCGGGCTTGCCGAGGTTGGCGCTGGCAAAAGCTCCAGACGTGCGAACGTCGATCAACATGCCGGCGTTGCAGTTGAACAACCCGAGCACGCGACTGCAAAGTTCCTGCCTGAAACGCGTCTGATCGAAGTTCTTATTCTGCGCCTGGCCCGTCATGATGAGCCGGCTTGCATCCTGCGTCGCGGTCTCCAGCACCTGACCGGCCCAGAAGACGAGCGCGAGTTCGATGATTGCGAACATAAGTGCAAAGAAGGGTACGACGACAAGCGCGAACTCAACCGCGGCGGCGCCGTCGCTCTTGCGGCCGAAGCCGATGATCAGCCGCTGCAAGCTGCGTCGCG
>CAUJKG010000372.1 GCA_963205465.1 Pseudomonadota bacterium
TCATCGTACCGCGGATATTCGCGGTTCTGCGACCAAGATCGTCTCGACGCTGGTTTTGGGCGCCGCTATCCTCGGCGAACTCGACATGCTCTCGGCGTAATTGACGTCGGACGTGAAACAAAAGCGCCGGGCAGATCGCCCGGCGCATTTTTGTTTCCAGTTAGGTCTGATTTAGGACAGTTGAATCAGACTCGTCGCTTACCTGTTTGATTGAGCATGATCTTTTCCGAAAACCGCTTCGCACTTTTCGGGATCATGCTCTAGCGGAAGTTCGGCAATTCGAACTGCATGGGCAGCGGCCAGCGCGCGTTGCCCTGCACGTCCGGCCCCAGTGTGGGGTAGCGGGCTTCGCGCGTGTAAATATGGTCGTGATAGCCCTTGGACAGCGGCTGCACTTCGGTGCCTGGGTCGAGATAGCTGCGCTTCTTGATGTAAACGCGCGGACGGTTGTCCCGGCGCGTCTGCGCGTCCGCCTCATAGGCGGTGGCGGCCAGGATCGAAAATCCGGCCAGGAGGGCGATAACCGGCGCGAAGCGCATGGCGATACTCCAAATCCCTTGAACTTGATAACCTTTTAAACCGGAAGGGGTTTCCCGTTCTAGTGGCGGAAAGACACACGGCAGCACGGATTGAGCCCCGACTCCGCCCCCTCTAGGTTGATAGTTAAGCGGGTGTGGTCCTGCGGTGAAGGGTTCGAAATGGCGGTAGGCAAAGCGAAATCGGGCCGGAGCACTGCCGATGCGGCGCTTGCCGACAAGGACCCCGCCATATTCGCGATCAGCGAAAGACCACTGGTTGCGGAAACGCCGCCCGAAGCACTCAACGACGACACGACGCCGACGGAGAAGTTCTTTATCCGCAACAACGGCGAAACGCCTCCGGTCCCCCGGGAGGCGGAGCGCTGGAACTTATCGATCGATGGAGAGGTTGGCCGTGCCGTCCGGCTCTCACTTGGTGAGATCAGGCAGAAGTTCGCACATGTCACGCAACGCATGGTGCTCGAATGCGGCGGTAACGGCCGCGCATACTTCTCGCCAAAGACCGAAGGTGTGCAATGGCATCATGGCGGCGCGGGCTGCGCGGAATGGACCGGGGTGCGATTGCGCGATGTGCTGAAGTTCGCGGGACTCAGGGAGACCGCGCGCTTCACCGGACATTTCGGTATCGATCCCGCGCTCGACGCCGATCATCCATCGCCACCGATTTCTCGCGGCATTCCGATCGCGAAAGCGATGGACGAGAATACGCTCCTCGTCTTCGCGATGAACGGAAAGGAGCTTCGGCCGATCCATGGTTTTCCGTTACGTCTGATCGTGCCCGGCTGGGCCGGGTCGGTCTCGCATAAATGGCTGTCGCGCATCCTGATCCGGAAAGACCGTCATGACGGCACGCTGATGGATCCGTGGCACTATCGCGTTCCGTCAGATCTCAGTCATTACGGGAGCAGCTTTGATCCGATGACTTTCGTCGATCTGGAATCGATGCCGGTGCGCTCGATCATTACTGCGCCGGCGGAGGGTGCGAAGGTAAGAGCAAATACAAATGTTGCTATTCGCGGCGCAGCCTGGGCCGGCGATCAGATCGTGACGCGCGTAGAAGTTTCATCCGATCAAGGTGTCACGTGGCAAAAGGCAGAACTCTCGCCGCCGAAGAATCCTTATGACTGGACGCGCTTCACTGCGATGATTTGTTTTTCGTCGATGGGTACGCATGAAGTCTGGTCGCGCGCTACCGACAGCGCCGGAAAAATACAGCCGAATGAAGCGCAAGGTTGGAATCCACAAGGCTACGGCGCGAATCCCGTTCATCGGATTGCACTTAACGTAATTTAGCATGGTTGCTCTGTTGCGCCGCATGTTGCGTATGCCGCGCGAATCCTTACGCTTTGCCCCGGACGGAGTTGCCGTAAGCGCTCCCCCAAAAAAACAAATCGTCCAATGCCTCGCCGTAAGCGAAGGTCAGGAGGAAGCCATGACGAAGCGCGAGCGCTCGCTCGAAGAACTGTATCGTGATGACCCGGAGCGCGCCGACGCGCTGCTCTACAACCGCAAAACAGGAACATCGCGCCGGGGTTTCCTCGGTGGTACCGGCGTCGCCGCCATGGGTGCGCTCGTCGGCGGTTCAATTCCTTTCGCACAGAACATGCCGGTAGGACTCATTCCCGCAGCCATGGCACAGACCCCTGCGCCGGCCGCGCCCGAGAAAAAGGGTCCGACGTATCTGAACTTTCCCGGCAAGGATAAGGGCCTCGTCGTAATCGGCGACCGGCCGCTGGTGGCCGAGACGCCGGAGCATCTCCTCGACGACGACACCACGCCGACCTCGAAGTTCTTCATTCGCCAGAACGGTAATCCGCCGGAGGCTGCCGGCAATCCGGACAGCTGGAAGCTGACCATCGATGGCGAGGTCAACAAGCCGGTCGAGATCACGCTCGGCCAGTTGAAGAAAAACTTCAAACCGCAAACCCTGCGCATGGTGCTGGAATGCGGCGGCAACGGCCGTTCGTTCTTCTCGCCGCCGACCAGCGGCAACCAGTGGACCAATGGCGGTGCAGGCTGCGCCGAATGGACCGGTATTTCCCTGTCCAATGTATTGAGGATGGCGGGCGTCAAGCCGTCGGGCATCTACACCGCAAATTATGGTGCGGATACGCATCTCTCCGGCGACGCGAAGCGTCTTACGCTCTCGCGTGGTGTCCGGATGGCGAAGGCTATGGAGCCTCAGTCCATGCTGGTGTGGGGCATGAACGGCAAGCCGCTCGAAAACGTTCACGGCGGTCCGCTTCGGCTCATAATCCCCGGCTGGCCTGGCTCGGCCTCGCACAAGTGGATTACCAAGATCACGATCCGCGACAAGGAGCATGACGGCCCCGGCATGACCGGCACGAGCTACCGGCTCCCGATCAGGCCGATGATTCCGGGCACGAAGGCGGATCCGAAGAATTTTCGGATTCTGGAATCGATGCCGGTCCGTTCGATCATCACATCTCCGGCGAACGGCAACAAACTCGCCGCGGGCACCCGGGAACTGAAGCTGCGCGGCGCTGCCTGGGCCGGCGACCTTACTGTCCGTCAGGTCGACGTCTCGATCGATTACGGCCAGACCTGGATTCGCACCAACCTCAGCCAGCCGAAAAATCGCTTCGACTGGCAGCGCTGGACGGCGAACATCAAAGTGCCGAGCGACGGCTATTACGAAATCTGGAGCCGTGCCACGGATCAGAACGGCAAGGCGCAGCCGCATATTTCGGCGAACTGGAATCCGAGCGGCTATGGTTCCAATCCGTTCCACCGGATCGCGGTGCTGATTGGTTGAGGCAATGAAAGTGCACATGATCGGGCGGGCGGCATTGGCCGTCCGCCGGCTTTTCCCGGCTCTCGTTCTGGTGCTCGCGCTGTCCGGCGGGTTTGTCTTCGCGCAGGCACAGCAGGAGCAATTCACTCCGCAGACCGAGGATCCGGAGACTTTCCCTGAAGGGGACGGACGCGACGACACGTTCTACACCTGCAGCGCCTGTCATGCCTTCAAGCTGGTCGCGAGTCAGGGGTTCAGCCGCGAACGCTGGGACGAGACCATCGATCTGATG
The DNA here is from genome assembly GCA_963205465.1 of Pseudomonadota bacterium. Classification (GTDB taxonomy): domain Bacteria; phylum Pseudomonadota; class Alphaproteobacteria; order Rhizobiales; family Xanthobacteraceae. The sequence continues at coordinate 3,587 of CAUJKG010000372.1, forward strand.
GTGGATCGTCACGGCATGGCGAAGCCCGAAGCCAAGGATCGCGAGATCATTCTGAATTATCTTGCCAAGGCGTTCCCGCCGAAGGCGTCGCCGCGAGGCTTCCAGAATCCGTTCCTGAAGCAGTAGTATCGTCGTCCGTGCTTCTCTCTGGAGGTTAAGCATCGTGACGAAAAGCGCTTCCATCAGCAGCTTCCCGGTTCCATCGCTGGCAGAAATGCCTGACGACATTCGTAGTAAAATCGCTGCCGTTCAGGAGAAGGCCGGCTTTGTGCCGAATGTATTTCTTGTGCTGGCTCGGCGTCCCGACGAGTTCCGCGCCTTCATGGCTTATCACGACGCGTTGATGGAAAAAGAAGGCGGACTGACGAAAGCCGAGCGCGAAATGATTGTGGTCGCTATCTCGAACGCGAACCAGTGCCAGTATTGCGTGGTCGCACACGGCGCCATCTTGCGCATACGCGCCAAGAATCCGCTGATCGCGGAGCAGGTTGCGGTAAACTACCGAAAAGCGGACATCAC
>CAUJKG010000373.1 GCA_963205465.1 Pseudomonadota bacterium
CGATCTTCATCTACTGGATCTTCCGCGGAAAAATCCGCGAGGGCGAAGGCTATCACTAGCTTTCCAATAGCCAGCGGATCTTCACGCAACACGTGAGGCAGCGCGGTGCCGCTGCCTTCCTCAGATTTCGATTCAAGAAAAAATCGAGTCTTTTCAACTACGTGAATCAGCCCGTTCAGCGGGAGATTCCGCACTTTTTCTTAAAGCATAGATTCCGCCTGGAGCATGATCCCGAAAAAGCCTGCCCCGGACTTGATCGGGGGGCGAAGCGATTTTCAGACTCTAGAGCGCGGGAGGCAGGATCGCCCAGCCGAGACGAACCGGCTCTCCTCCGCCCCTTGCCCATGGCAATCGCAGCGGCGCCTCAGCCGTGAAGGCCGGAAGTTTCCGGGTCAGCGCGAGGGGTGGCGAAACATCCGCGCCGCGAATTTCCCAGAACACGACACCGCCCTTCTTCTTGAAATCCTCCGCATCGATCCACGGCGAATGCGAAGGATCGGCGTCGGCGACAAGATGCGGGCGGGCATCGCTCATGACGGCGATCTGCGCCGCAGGAATACGATCACCGGCAATATATTCTAGCGGACGACCGGTACGCGTGCGAAAAATTTCCGTGAAGGTTCGCGCCGCCGATGCAGCGGGCCAGTTCGCCGCGCGATTGTCGCCGAACCATCCGGGCAGAAAGCTCGACGCTAGCGCAATCGCAGGCGGCACAAACAGAAAGATCAGAAGAATACTTCCGACCAGCGTCTGTCGGCGCAGGACCAGGCTTTCGCCTCCGATCAAGACTGCGGCAGCGCCGCCCAGCAAAAGCAGCGAAGAAAAAAACTGCGGCCGCGTATTCTGCGCGCTGAGATAGAGCCAGAGTAAAGCGAACGCCGCCGGAAGGATCGCGACCACGATCACACTCCACCGCAAGGAGGGCGCTGCCGGTTGTCGCGCGAATACCGGCGCCTGCTCTTTCGATTTTGCGGTGTGGAACGCGGCAAGGACGATCAGCAACAGAAAGCCAAGATGACCTGCAAGCAGCGTCAGCAAAAGTCGCAAGGGAGATTGAAACTCTCGTTCTGTAATTCCCGCACCGGCACCCGCAAGAAAACTATCTCCACTGTGAAACCACAGCCAGAGCAAACGCGGAGCACCCGCATGCGCGAAAATCAACAAGCCGGCGGCGAGCGCGAACAGTGCCTGCGCATTGCCAAGCGCTGCACGCATAGGCGCACTCAACAGCGTGACGAGCGCGAGTACGGCAAGCAACACGACACCTTGCGGACCGGCATAGAGCGACAGTGCGGCAAGCAGACCGAGCAACATCCAGCCGTTCGGATTTTTTTCGCCAACCGCGATCCACCATGACAATAACAGCGCAGCGAGCAACGGCATCTGCAACAGATCGCCGGTCAACGCGCTGCCGGGAAACGCAACCGGAAAAACGCTCACCATCACGAGGACAGCAATCGCTCCCTGCCGATCGCCGACGAGACGGCGCAGGAACCGAAACAGGATCCATCCCGACAACGCAACGCAAGACGCAGCGACCAGCCGTACCGCGAACAGAGAATGCGTCGCACGATAGATCGTCTCCGAAACCCACGCAGCAAGCGGCGGCAAATCCGGATAGCCGAGCAGCCACTCGCGGCCGAGCGCGATTGCGATCGCCATCTGCGGCGGCGGCGATGAATCGGCAAAATGCGTTGCAAGCGCCCAGACAAGTGCATGCACAATCAGGCCCGCCGCCACCAGCGCCGCGGGAGCCGCGCGCAAGGCTTCCACGGATATGGATGCCTCCAATGGGCCGGATGCTTCGCGCAGCATCACATTACTCTTGCCGGGCTTCGGCGCTGGCGGCGGAAAGCCGTGAACCCTTTTGGCAATCGCGAACGGGAGCAAATGAATAGCGATGATGAATACAGGGGCCATGTGCACGCAATCGCTCCGCATGGAAGCTCGTGCCGTAACCTTTGTGTTTCTCGAAACCGTATTCCGGATGTGCGAGCCCGAGCTGCGTCATCAGCCGGTCGCGGGTAACTTTTGCCACGATCGAAGCGGCGGCAATCGACGCGATGATGCCGTCGCCGCCGATCACGGCCTTGACCTCGCATTCCAAGGGCAGGCTGTCCCGTCCGTCGACGAATACGAGTTGCGGGGTGCGCGGCAGCGCGCAGACCGCCTTCGCAAGCGCCCACAAGCTCGCGCGCAGAATATTGTCGCGGTCGATGCGCGCCGGAGGCGCGATCGCAACGGCGACCTCCGCGGTCGCACAGATGATGTCGAAAAGTTCGTCGCGCGTTCTGGCGCTGAGTTCCTTGGAATCCTCAAGGGCCTTCGGCACCCGCGCGGGATCGAGAATGACCGCCGCCGCGACCACCGGCCCGGCGAGCGGGCCCCGCCCCGCTTCATCGCACCCCGCGACCGGTGTGAGCCCGCGCCGCATGGCGTTGGCCTCGCGGGCGAAGGTCGGACCTCGGCGTAGGGGAATCATTTCAGACATTTTATATGCGTTATATGCGCGGCGGTTCGAACGCGCCGGAGCATGGCATGCGAATCCGGCCTCTTCTACTTATAGGAGCGGCTATTTGCAGCAAACTCACAGGTCGGCCACAATTGGGACCGATAGCGGCAAAAGGCGGGAAGCGACCCGCGCGCGGAGGCAAGAAATAAAATGCGTTGGGACGATTTCCGGCAGAGCGACAACGTCGAAGACCGCCGCGGCGACAGCAGCGGCCCGCTGGCCGGCCCCGGCTTTCCGCTCCCTACCGGCCGTGGTGGCATGGGCATCGGCACCATCATCATTCTCGGCCTGCTCGCCTGGGCGGTCGGCATTGATCCGCGCGTGATCCTTTCCGGCATCGAAATGACGCAAGGGCCTTCGAGCTACGAGCGGCAAGTCCCGAACCAGCCAGCCGTCCGCAAGAAGGGGCCGCCGAGCGACGAACTCGGCCGCTTCGTGGCAGGCGTGCTCGGCGCGACCGAAGACCGCTGGTCGGAAATCTTCGCCGAATCCGGCTCGCGCTATCGCGCGCCGCGCCTCGTGATCTTCAGCCGCGCCACCAATTCCGCGTGCGGTTATGCGCAATCGGCCATGGGACCGTTCTATTGCCCGCCCGAACAGGCGGTTTATCTCGACACCTCGTTCTTCCAGGACCTGCAGCGCAAGCTAGGCGCCTGCCCGGCCGGCTCGAAGACCTGCGAATTCTCGCAAGCTTACGTGATCGCGCATGAGATCGGGCACCATGTGCAGAACATCCTCGGCATCCTGCCGAAGGTGCAGCAGGCACAGCGCGGCATGGGCCAGCGCGACCGCAACCAGTTGCAGGTGCGGGTCGAATTGCAGGCCGACTGCTTCGCCGGCGTCTGGGCGAACCGGCAACAGAAAAAGCGCGCCTTCCTCGATCCGGGCGACGTCGATGCCGCACTCCAGACCGCGAGCGCCATCGGCGACGACACCTTGCAGCGCCGCTCGCAGGGCGTCGTGGTGCCGGACTCCTTCACGCATGGTTCGGCAGCACAGCGCAAACGCTGGTTCCAGGTCGGCTTCGAGAGCGGCGACGTGAACCGCTGCAATACCTTCGCCGCCGGCGCGATCTGACGCTCATGGACGCGAACGAAAAACCCTTCGTTCCGGTCAAGTTCGCCGTCCTGACCGTTTCCGATAGCCGTGTCGCCGCCGACGACAAGTCGGGGGCGCTGCTCGCGGAGCGGATCACAGCCGCGGGTCACGTGCTTGCGGATCGCACAATCGTCAAGGACGAGGTTCGTGCGATCCGCGCCAAACTGCGCGCCTGGATTAAAGACAAGAAGATCGATGCGATCGTCACGACCGGCGGCACCGGCTTCACCGGCCGCGACGTGACGCCGGAAGCGGTCGAGCCTTTATTCGAGAAACGCATGGACGGCTTTTCGATCGTCTTCCACCGCGTCTCTTACGAGAAGATCAAGTCCTCGACGATTCAGAGCCGCGCCACCGCGGGCGTCGCCAATTCCACTTACATATTTTGCCTGCCCGGCTCGCCCGGCGCCTGCCGCGACGCCTGGGACGAAATCCTCGTTCATCAGTTCGACCTGCGGCATAAGCCATGCAACTTCGTCGAGATCATGCCGCGGCTCGACGAACACCTGAAGCGGGCGAAGGTGAAGAAGAAGCCTTAGCGCTTCACCTGCTTGATCTTCTTTTTTAGCACCATAAGGATTGCATGATGAGCAGGCCGAAAGTCGTCATCATCGGCGCGGGGTTCGGCGGCCTCGAAGCCGCACGCGCGTTACGCAAGACCGATGCCGACATTACGGTGATCGACCGGCACAATCACCATACGTTCCAGCCATTGCTCTATCAGGTCGCGACCGCAGTGATTTCGCCCGCGGACATAGCCTGGCCGGTTCGCAGCATTCTGCGCCGCCAGCAAAACGCATCCGTCGTGCTCGGCGCGATCCAGAGTATCGATACGAATGCGCGCGTCGTGCATGCCGACACGATCAGCCTCCCCTACGACTATCTCGTGATTGCGACCGGCGTCACGCATTCCTATTTCGGTCACGACGGCTGGCAGAACGCCGCGCCGGGACTGAAGACGCTGACGGATGCGACCAAGATCCGAAGCCGCGTGCTCCTGTCCTTCGAGCGCGCGGAGCTTGCGCAGGACGAAGCCGATCGCAAGCGACTGCTTACGTTCGTCATCGTCGGCGGCGGCCCCACAGGCGTCGAGATGGCGGGAGCCATCGCCGAAATCGCGCGACAGACGCTGCGCTTCGATTTTCGTCACATCGATCCGCGCACGGCGCGCATCCTGCTGATCGAAGCGGGACCCCGCATTCTCCCGGCCTTCCCAGAAGAACTCTCGGCTTATGCGGAGAAGTCGCTGCGCAAGATGGGTGTCGAGATCATGACATCGACGATGGTGACCGACGTGCGTCGCGACGGCGTCTCGCTTGGCGAAAACAGGATCGATTCAGAAGCGATCGTCTGGGCGGCCGGCGTGAAAGCCTCACCCGCTGCCGAATGGCTCGGCGCGGAAGCCGACCGCGCCGGGCGCATCAAAGTGAACGGCGACCTTTCCGTTCCCGGCCACCCGGAGATTTTTGCGGTCGGTGATACTGCAACCTTGGCGAGTCCCATTCCGGGTATCGCGCCAGCCGCGAAACAGATGGGTAAATATGCCGGCACGGTCATCGCCGCACGGATTGCAGACGCAGGAGCAAGTACGCCACCCGCCTTCGCTTATAAACATGCCGGCGATCTTGCGACGATCGGCCGGAAGTCGGCGGTCGTGAAGCTAAATAAATTGAAACTGACCGGCTTCATCGGCTGGCTATTTTGGTCGGTCGCGCATATTTATTTTCTCATAGGGATTCGCAACCGCCTCACGGTGGCGATGACGTGGCTCTGGGGCTACGTCACCTATCAGCGGGGCGCGCGGCTGATTACCCGCGACGACCGTCCGGGGCACTAGCTCCGCGGGACTTCGTAACCTTCGCGTCTCGCGTTCGTTTCCACGTTTTCAGTATTCGCGTTTCCAGTATCCGCGTTCCCGGTATCTGCGTGCAGGTACTCGCGTTTTTTATCACTTGGGCTTTCAAGTTACTTGGGCGAAGCGCCGGAGCGGAGATGCAGACTGCCCTCGACA
>CAUJKG010000374.1 GCA_963205465.1 Pseudomonadota bacterium
CTCATTCGCGTCTCGGAGTTCATGAAACCGGGGCCGGAAGAAATTTTTTCGATGCTGCCGCCGAAGCTCGCAACGCGGATTCTCGCCTGGATCGAAAATCGGGGCTGGAGCGAGCGCTCCTTCAAGATGAAAGTGAGCACGACGAGCTTCTTCGGTTTCTTGCGGCTGCGGTTGCTTGCGGGCCTGCGCTGGTGGCGTCCGCGCACGCTGCGCTATGCGCAGGAGCAGGAATGGGCCGAGCGCTGGTTGGATCTGGTCGAGCGCACACTCGCCATCGACCCGGAAGCGGCCAAAGGCGTGGTTGCGAGCGCCGAACTTGTCAAAGGCTATGGCGAGACGATGAAGCGCGGCCTGAAGAACTGGACCCTGATCGCCAATTTTGTGATCGAGCCGTTCCTGACCAACAAGATGCCGCAAGAGCAATTCGTCAATGCGGTAATGCAGGCGCGGATCGCTGCTTCGAAAGACCCCGAAGGCAAGGCGCTCGGCGCCTTGATCCAGTCGCTCCGCGCGCTGCCGCACCCGCAACAGATCGCGGCGGAATAGCTTTCAGCGCTTTCTCAGCTTTTCGGCGGCAGCGGCTTCAGCCGTTCGGCAGGCATCGCCTCGGCAAGCATGGCGTCGGTGATTTTCTCGACATCGTCCAGCGGAATGACCGGGATCGGCGCGTCCGGCAACGGCACGTCAGAGGCGACCGCAACCACGTAACTGTCGTCCGGATGCAACAGCGGCTTGCCGACTTCCCGCCGGTACACTTCTATTTTGGGATGCCGGTGGCGCTTGAAGCCCTCGACGATCAGGAGATCGACCGGGGCCATCATCGGGATGATATCCACCAGATCCGGCTCCGGCTCGTCACGCAGTTCGTGCACGAGCGCCCATCGCACTCCGGACGCGACGAAGACTTCGGTCGCCCCCGCCATACGATGCCGGTGCGAATCCTTGCCCGGCAGATCGATGTCGAAGCCCTTATGGGCGTGCTTGACGGTAGAGACTGTCACGCCGCGGGCGAGAAAAAGCGGAATGAGTTTGGTGACCAAGGTGGTCTTTCCCGCTCCGCTCCATCCTGCCAGGCCGATGATACGCATATGTGAAACTATAGCAGGTGCGTGGCGCACAGCCATCGCGGCCTCTTGACGCCGCCGATGGCTGCGGCAGTCTCCCCACATATCTTTCGGGCGAGGGTTGTTTCATGACCGCGTTTTTTCGTGCGATGCAGCGAGCCTCGCTGGGCGTGGTCCTCGCCGTTGCGATCGCGGCACCCGCGCAGGCGCAAGCGCCTTATGATGGACCGATCTTCGACGCGCATCTGCATTATAACTGGGAGCCGGTGCCGCATTACAATGTGGAGCAGGTCTTCGCGCTCCTGAAGAAGAACAACGTGCGCGGAATTCTCGCAACCAGCCGGCCGAATACCGGCACGGTTGCGCTGATGGAAGCGAAGCAGAACGAAATCTGGGTCGTTCCCTTCATCCGGCAATACAAGACCCGCGCGGATATCCCGACCTGGTTTCGGGACAATTCCATCTACGAGATGACGCTCGACGAGTTCAAGCGCGGCTATTATCGCGGCGTCGGCGAGTTTCACATCTACGGCAAGGCGGCAGCGACCGAAGGCGCCGCCAAGCTCGTCAAGTTCGCGGTCGAGCACGATCTCTACATTCACGCGCATTGCGATGTCGAAGCGCTCGAACTCCTCTATTCGCACGACAAGCGGGCGCGGATCATCTGGGCGCATACCGGCTTCTCGACGCCGCCGGCGGAGATCGCGGCGCTGTTTGCGAAATATCCTTCGCTGATGGCCGAGCTTTCCTTCCGCGGCGGCATCACCTACGGCAATGGCGTGCTGACCAGGGATTTCCGCGAACTCTTCACCAAGCACTCGGATCGTTTCCTGCTCGGCACCGACACCTGGATCACCCCGCGCTGGCTGCAATATGACAGCCTGATTGCGGACTATCGCGCATGGCTCGGCCAGTTGCCGAAGGAACATGCAGCGCGTATTGCCTTCGGCAACGCGGAACGGCTGTTCCGCTCCGAAAAGAAGTAAGCGCTTTTAAATGAACGCAGCAGCTACCGGAATCTGGCCGCCGGCCGCCACCCCCTTTCGCGAAGACTATGCGATCGACATGGAGCGCTATCTCGCGTTCTGCCATCAGTTGTTGCGCGACGGCGCCCATGGCCTCGCGGTACTCGGCACCACCAGCGAAGCGAACTCGCTCGATTTCGACGAACGCAGGCAAGCGCTCGAAAAGCTGATCGCTTCCGGCATCAGCCCCTCGCAATTGCTTCCCGGCACGGGTGCCGCGTCCTTCGGTGACGCGGTGAAGCTCACGGCACACGCTGCCGAACTCGGCGTGAAGGGTTCGCTTCTGTTGCCGCCGTTCTATTACAAAGGTGTTTCCGACGACGGCTTGTTCGATTTCGTGTCCGAAGTCATCCGGCGCGTGAACTCGAAGCGTCTGCGGCTTTATCTCTATAACTTCCCGCAACAGACCGGCCTCGTATGGTCGCCCGCGCTGATTGCAAAACTGCGCGGCGCGTTTCCTGA
>CAUJKG010000375.1 GCA_963205465.1 Pseudomonadota bacterium
CCTCGTACGCGCCCGCGACCAGATCGACGAGCGCCGCCGCTTCACCGAAGCGGTGCTCGCAGGCGTCGGCGCGGGCGTGATCGGCCTCAACGCGTTCGGTGTCATCACCATTCTCAACCGTTCTGCCGAGAAGCTTCTCGGCGTGCGGGAGGGCGAGATGATCGGCAAGGACGCGATCTCTGCGATTCCCGAGTTTGCGCCGCTGATCCGGGATGCTTTCGCAGACAATCATCGTGTCAACGGTACCGTGACGATGTCGCGCGGCGGACGCGAGCGTACCTTCAACGTGCGCGTGACGACCGAACAGGCCGACGAAACCGAGCACGGTTACGTCATAACGCTCGACGACATAACCGAACTCGTGACCGCGCAGCGCACTTCGGCCTGGGCGGATATCGCGCGGCGCATCGCGCACGAGATCAAGAACCCGCTTACTCCCATTCAGCTCTCAGCCGAGCGGTTGAAACGAAAATACGGTAAGACCATCGTGCAGGATCGCGAGATCTTCGAGCAATGCACCGAGACAATCATTCGCCAGGTCGGCGACATCGGGCGCATGGTCGATGAGTTTTCCTCGTTCGCGCGCATGCCGAAGCCGGTGGTGGAAACTCAGGATCTACTCGAAACAATACGCCAAGCGGTGTTCCTGCAGCGGGTCGGTCATCAGAATATCCGCTTCGAAAACGAGCTTCCGCAAAGCGCGATGACCGCGCGCTACGACCGCCGGCTCATCTCGCAGGCGCTGACGAATATCCTGAAGAACGCTGCAGAAGCCATCGATGGGGCGTCGATCGAAGATGGACGCATCCTGGTTCGGGTGTTGCGCGATGGCGATCTGATTGCAATCGACGTGTTCGACAATGGCCCGGGCTGGCCCAAAGAGAACCGCGAACGGCTGCTGGAGCCTTATGTGACGACCCGAGAGAAGGGCACCGGTCTTGGTCTGGCAATCGTCGGCAAGATTTTTGAAGAGCACGGCGGCGGCATCGAGCTACGTGACGCGCCTTTCGAATTTTCGAACGGGCGCGGCGCGTGGGTTCATCTGACTCTCATGGCGAGCGGAAGCCAGTCCGTTCCAGCAATCCAGTCCAATGAAGAAGGCGCGGTAGCGAAATAAGCATGGCCACGGACATTCTCGTAGTCGACGACGAAGAAGATATCCGCCAGCTGGTAGCAGGCATTCTGGAGGACGAGGGCTATGTCGTCCGTACCGCAGCGAATGCCGACGACGCAATTACAGCGATTACATCGCGGCGTCCGCAACTCGTGCTTCTGGATATCTGGCTGGAAGGAAGCCGGCTCGACGGTCTTGCCCTGCTCGACGTGATCAAGGCGGATCACACCGATTTGCCGGTCGTGATGATTTCCGGTCACGGCAATATCGAGACCGCGGTCGCCGCGATCAAGCAGGGCGCCTATGATTTTATCGAGAAGCCGTTCAATGCCGATCGTCTCGTCGTGGTTGCGAGCCGGGCAATCGAGACGCTGCGGCTGCGGCGCGAGGTGAATGCACTTAAGCAACTCAACCCGCACGCGCAAAACCTGATCGGTCATTCGGCGACGATGAATACGTTACGCCAGACCGTCGAACGCATCGCTCCCACCAATAGCCGGATCATGATTGTCGGTCCTTCCGGCTGCGGGAAGGAACTCACGGCGCGCATGATCCATGCATCGTCCGCGCGTGCGAACGGTCCCTTCGTGGTCATCAATGCGGCCGCGATTACGCCGGAGCGGATGGAAAGCGAACTCTTCGGCACCGAGGGAGATGCCGAGCATCCGCGGAAGATCGGGGCGCTCGAGGAAGCGGACGGCGGCACGCTGTTCATCGACGAAATCGCCGATATGCCGCGCGAGACGCAGAACCGTATCCTGCGGGTGCTGACCGATCAGACTTTTCAGCGGGTAAACGGCAGCGTGAAGGTGCAGGTGGATGTGAGGATCATCTCGTCCACCGCCCGGGATATCGAACAGGAAATTTCGGAAGGCCGCTTTCGCGAGGATCTCTTCCACCGGCTCAGCGTAGTGCCGATACGGGTGCCGCCGCTTGCCGAGCGTCGGGAGGATATTCCGGAGCTCGTCCAGTACTTTCTCGATCAGATTTCGGTCACGACCGGCTTGGCGCGGCGAACCATCGGCGACGATGCGCTGGCGGTACTGCAATCGCATGACTGGCCGGGTAACGTCCGCCAATTGCGCAATAACGTGGAGCGCTTGCTTATCCTTGCCGGCGGCGACGCGCAGAGTGCAATCACAGCGAACCTGTTGCCGCCGGACGTCGGCTCTCTGGTGCCGAGCATGCCGCACGGCAATGGCGGCGAGCAGCTGATGAGTTTGCCGCTGCGCGACGCGCGGGAAGTGTTCGAGCGGGAATATCTCGTGGCGCAGATCAATCGCTTCAGTGGCAACATTTCGCGCACGGCCGAGTTTGTCGGCATGGAGCGTTCGGCCCTGCACCGGAAGCTTAAGGCGCTCGGTATCGACGAAAGAGCCCGGTAAGCATCGATGTCCCGCATCGCTTATGTAAACGGGCGCTACGTTCCGTTTCGCGAGGCTCGCGTTCATATCGAGGATCGCGGCTATCAGCTCGGCGACGGCGTGTATGAAGTCTGCGAGATCAGGGACGGCGCGCTGGTCGATGAGCGGCGTCATATCGAGCGTCTGCAACGCTCGCTGGCCGCGCTGCGTATCAGTATGCCGATTGCGCCGGGAGCGCTGCGGTTTGTGTTCGCGGAAATGCTTCGGCGCAACCGTATCTCGAATTGTCTGATCTATCTTCAAGTCACGCGTGGCGTCGCGCGACGCGACCACGGCTTTCCGGAGCGGCCGGTCGAGCCATCCATCGTGATTACGGTGCGCGGGTTGGATCCAAGAAAGGCTATCGAGGCGGCCGCCATAGGCGTTTCCGTAATCACGGTCCCGGATAATCGCTGGGGTCGCGTCGACATCAAGACCATCGGGCTGCTTCCGAACGTGCTCGCCCGTCAGGCGGCGAAGGAGCAGGGAGCGAAAGACGCCTGGTTCGTGGATGAGGACGGCTTCGTTACGGAAGGCGCCTCCTCGAACGTATGGATCGTCACCCGCGACGGAAAACTCGTCACCCGCCCGGATTCCAGCCGGATTCTGGGGGGCATTACCAAGACGGTTGCGAAGGAGGTGGCGAGGAGCCTGCAACTGTCCTTGGAGGAGCGCGCATTCAGCGTGGCGGAAGCGCAAGCGGCGAGCGAGGCTTTCCTGACCTCGGCAACCCAGACTGTCATGCCCGTGGTGCGGATAGACGGCAGGGCGGTTGGGTCGGGGGAGCCCGGTCCGATCACAAAAAGATTGCGGACAGAATTCCATAAAGCTGCGGAAATCGGCCCGAAGCTCTTGTAAGCGCTTGAAAATACTGAATTTATGAAGAGTGTGAAGCTACCGTGAACAATCTTGCGCGCGGAAAGGAACCTGCTTCTAATAGTCATCGTTCCAGGCATATCTCGCCCGGACGTGGGTGACCGGCAGGGGTCATTCAAAAAAATCGCTCGCCCGAACCAAGAAGGAAAATCCCCATGGCGGCGGATAGAACACAAAATCTCCAGGACACGTTTCTCAATTACGTTCGCAAGAACAAGACACCGCTGACGATTTTTCTCGTCAACGGCGTGAAGTTGCAGGGCGTCGTGACGTGGTTCGACAACTTCTGCGTATTGTTGCGCAGGGACGGACACGGTCAGCTCGTCTATAAGCACGCGATCTCGACGATCATGCCCGGGGCACCCATTTCGCTGTTCGAGGGAACGGACGATCACATCCCCGCTGGAGACAAAACCTAGTTGGAGCCGAACAAAGCCTCCCGAAAAAAATCCCGGCACGACCAACCTGTCGAACGCGCAGGCGATGCAACGAGAGTCGTTGTCATCGTCCCTGCGCTTACGCGCACGCGCGGCGGCGAAGGCAATCTTCGCGATCCGCAAGCGCGGCTGGAGGAGGCGGTCGGCCTTGCCGCGGCCATCGAACTGCATGTCGCTTACGCCGGCGTGGTGACGCTCGGGCAAATTCGTCCGGCGACTTACATTGGCACCGGCAAGGTGGAAGAAATCGCCGGCATCGTGAAGAGCGAGGAGGCCGGCGTCGTATTCGTGGATTGTGCGCTTTCTCCGGTGCAGCAGCGCAATCTCGAGAAAGAATGGGCGGCGAAGGTCATCGATCGAACCGGGCTCATCCTTGAAATCTTCGGCGCGCGTGCGCGGACCAAGGAGGGTACGCTGCAAGTCGAACTTGCGCATTTGAATTACCAGCGCAGCCGGCTCGTGCGCTCATGAACACATCTGGAGCGGCAGCGCGGCGGCTTCGGCTTTCTCGGCGGCCCCGGCGAAACGCAGATCGAGGCCGACCGCCGTCAGATCGAC
>CAUJKG010000376.1 GCA_963205465.1 Pseudomonadota bacterium
CGTTGGTCTGCGGATCGAAATGATAGTCCCAGACGTTCTCGAGCAGCATGGTGCGCGTCACGACCTGGCCCGCATGCCGCATCAGATATTCGAGCAGGCGGAATTCGCGTGGCTGCAACACGATCTCCTCGCCGCCGCGCGTCACCTGGTGCGAGAGGCGGTCGAGTTCGAGGTCGGCGACGCGATAGACCGTTTCGGCGCTGTTCGGCGCACGCCGCCGCGCCAGCACTTCGACCCGCGCCAGCAGTTCGGAGAATGCGTAAGGCTTGGCGAGGTAGTCGTCGCCGCCGGCGCGCAGACCCGTGACGCGATCGTCCACCTGCCCCAGCGCGGAAAGGATCAGCACCGGCGTGGTCTTGCCGCGGGCGCGCAGTTCGGAAATCACCGACAGGCCATCCCGTTTGGGCAGCATCCGGTCGATAACAAGAACGTCGAAGCTATCGTCGAGCGCCATGGCAAGGCCCGCCTCGCCGTCATTGGCGACCTCGGCCATGTGGCCGGCTTCGCGCAGCGCTTTCTTCAGATAATCCGCGGCTTCGCGGTCGTCTTCGACGATGAGGAGACGCATTTTATTCGACTCTAGAGCGCGATCCCGAAAAGCATGTCCTCGGACCCCGATCCGGAGATGCAAAGCGGCTATCGGAAAAGATCATGCTCAACCAGATAAGTAAGGGACGAGTCTGATTCAACACGGTCAAAACAGACTCTAGGTTACGCTTTTCTCGCTCAAAAAAATTGGGGCGGAAAGCGCTTTCACGCTTCCCGCCCCCGGGTGCCCGCAGTCGGCAGGGGGCGATGGGGGTTTACGCCGCCACGGACTCCCGAAGCTCTTAGCCTCTGCCTACCGGCAGAGTGACGAAGCGTGTTCCGGCCTGCGACTTCACGCGAAGCAGGATCACGCTCTTGCCTTCCTTGCGCGCCTTGGCGATCGCCTCATCCAGGTCGGCAGTACGGTTCACGTTGCTGCCGCCGATCTCGATGATCACGTCGCCGGTGCGAAGACCGCGCTCGCCTGCCGGGCTGGACTGATCCACATCGGTGACGATGATGCCCTGCTGGCCTGCACCCGCGACTTCATTGGCGGGTGCCACGGAAATCCCGAGCTGCGAGAGGTTGGTCTCGCGCGAGGGCCGGTCGTCGCGATCCATCCGGTCCATGCGATCCTGGCGGCTCTGACGATCCCGGCGGAACTCGCCACGATCCATGCGGTCGCCACGGTCGCTGCGGTTTTCCGAGTCATCGCGGCGCGGGGCACGCTGCGGGTTCGGGCGCGGATCATTCGCAGCCTGCTGCTGCTGATCCGGGAGCTTCGCCAGCTTGACGTCGATGGTCTGTTCCTTGCCGGCGCGGATCACCTTGATCTTCACGGTCGAGTCCGGGCGGAAGGCCGCAATCTTACGCTGCAATTCACGCACGTTCTTGATCGGCGTGCCGTCGACATCGATGATGATATCACCCGACTTGATGCCGGCCTTGTCGGCGGGAAGATCGGGCTGCACTTCACCGACCAGCGCGCCTTCCTGCGTCTTCAGGTTCAGGCTTTCCTGAATCTCCTGCGTCACCGGCTGAATCTGCACGCCGAGATAACCGCGCGTGACGTGGCCGTTCTGACGGAGCGCTGCAACGACGGTCTGCACCGTCTCAGACGGGATCGCGAAAGCAATGCCGATATTGCCACCAGTCGGCGAAACGATCGCGGTGTTCACACCGATCACTTCGCCGGCGAGGTTGAAAGTCGGGCCGCCGGAGTTGCCGCGATTCACGGCAGCGTCGATCTGGATGAAGTCGTCATAGGTGCCCGCGCCGATATCGCGGCCGCGCGCCGAAACGATGCCCGCGGTAACCGTACCGCCGAGACCGAAGGGATTGCCGACCGCCAGCACCCAGTCGCCGATGCGCGGTGCGGCCGGCGCCAGGCGAACCCAGGGGAAGTCCGTACGGCCATCGACCTTCAACAGCGCAAGGTCGGTACGCGGATCGGTGCCGATCACCTTGGCGGGATAGGTCTTGCCGTCGTCGGTCTGGATTTCGACCGTCGAGGCCTTGTCGATGACGTGGTTGTTAGTGACGACGAAGCCGTCGGCGGTAATGAAGAAGCCGGAGCCCTGCCCCTGCGTGCGGCGGCGCGGCGTGCGGTTCGGAGCCTGATCGCCGAAGAAGCGACGGAAGAAGCGCTCCATGTTCGGCGGGATGTCGCCGGAGTCATCGCTCATCGTCTGCGGGGCTTCGCCCTTGACGCGCACGCTGACGACGGCGGGTTTCACCTTGTCGACGATGTCGGCGAAGGAAAGCATGTTCGCCGGCTGGTTCGTGACGATCTGCGCTTTCGCAGACGTGACGAACGAGGCGATGTTGGTGCTGGTGACTGCAAAGGCTGCGAGTACCGCTCCGATCACCAGTCCGGTAACCAGAGAGCGGCGGGACGCCGGGATAATCTTGTCCGACATGAGGGAGGTCTCCGAAAATTCCTGAGCCGTGGGGGAAAGTGGGCTCTTTCGGAGGTTAAGCTAGGCGCGGCAGCCTTACGGCGATGTCGCTGGAAGATTACGTTTTTGTAAGGTGGGGATAGTCGTCAGGAAATCTCTTCCAGCCGCCGCTTTTCCTCCGCCGTCAGGGGCTGTGGCACCTCGCGGCGCGGACGGCGGAAAAGGCGAAATAAAACAAGACCTCCCGCAAACAGCACCAGCAGTGGCGCGAGCCAGAGCAGTGCATTTCTTGCGGATTTTTCCGGCTCGAGCAGCACGAACTGACCGTAGCGCGCGACCAGAAACTCACGGATTTGTGAATCGCTATCGCCCGCCTTCAACCGCTCCCGCACCAGAATTCGAAGGTCTCGCGCCAGCGGCGCATCGGAATCATCGATCGACTGATTCTGGCAGACCATGCAGCGGAGTTTTGCGGAGAGAGCGCGCGCACGGGCCTCGAGCGCGGGATCGTTCAGGATTTCATCGGGCTGCACGGCCAGCGCCGGAAGCGAGAGCGCAACAAGTGTCGCAAAAATCAGCGCGAGCTTTTTCACGACGCGCTTCACTCCGCCGGGGCCGCGGCGAGCGTCTTCTTCGCTGCCGGTTTCGGCGCGCCGACGCGCAAGCGGCGATCCGAAAGCGAGAACGCGCCGCCCAGCGCCATGACCAGTCCGCCGAGCCAGATCAAAAGCACGAAGGGTTTCCAGTAGGCGCGCAGCGCCACC
>CAUJKG010000377.1 GCA_963205465.1 Pseudomonadota bacterium
TCTCCCGGGCGCCCAATGATTTTCTGAAAGGCTGAAAAAAAGCCATGGACGAGCAGGAACGTCACGAAAAGGGCATAGCCCGCCGCCGCAAGGTGCTCGGCAACCAATGGGTCGATCGCTCGATCGCGAATAAAAACGACTTCAACGGCGAGTTTCAGGATCTGATCTCGCGCTATGCCTGGGGCGAGATCTGGACCCGGCCTCATTTCGACGAACGCACGCGGCGCCTCATCGTACTCGGCTCCATGGTCGCACTCGGCCGCTGGGAGGAATTTCGCCTGCATATCCGCGCCGCGATGACCGAAGGCGGCTTCACCAAAAACGACATCAAGGAATTGCTTTTGCAGCAGGCGATTTACTGCGGCGTGCCGGCCGCGAATACCGCCTTTCACGAAGCCGCAGCGGTGTTTGCCGAGATCGAAAAGGCACGCTGATTTCAGCGGCAATTGCCGCTGAAATCAGCCCGGCTCCATCAGTGCGTTCGCTCGCGCGAGCGCAGCGACGCCTCGCGAAACGACTGTGGCGTCGACCCCGTCTGCTTCTTGAAGAAGCGCGCGAAATGCGAGGGATCCGCGAAGGCGAGATCGTAAGCGACCTCGCCGATGGTAAGATCGGTGAAGACAAGCTGGCGCTTGGCTTCGGTCAGGAGGCGCTGCCGCAACAGATGCCCTGCGGTCACGCCAGTCGCGCGCTTGACGTGATCGTTGAGACGGTCTGCGGTCATCGCAAGCTTGCCCGCGTAAAAGCCGATCTGCCGTTCCGAACGAAAGTGTTCTTCGATCAGGCGGCGCAACTCTTCGACCGTCGCATCCGCCGGCGCGAGCGTGATGGTGCCGGAAAGCGCGCGGCTCGCGGCAAGGCGCGCAACCTCGACACCGATCAGCGCGAGCATCGCCCGCATGGCGACCTCGAACCCCTCGCGGCCGATGAATTCCTCTTCCAGCAATTCGTGGCACAACGAAGTAAGCCGTGCCACCTCCGGACGCGCCACCGGCATCAAAGGCTGCGCGGCAATATGCTTCAGTCGCGCCAGCGCGACATTCGCCTGCTCGCCGAGTGTCGCGGTGACATCTTCGGTGAAGTTGATGACGAAGCCTTCCGTCACTTTCGGCCGGAAGCGGAAGCCATGCGCCACCGTAGGCGCCAGCACCATGACGGCAGGCGCTTCGAAATTGATCGATTCTGCCTCGAGATCGAGCGTCCCGCCGCCCTGTTCGATCAGCATGATCTGGAACAGGTTGCGGTGGCGATGCGGCGCGATCACCCAGTTATTGCCGGGCGAACGATGCGCGAGGCGCTCGATATGGACGAAATCGAACGCCTGATCGTCCGGCGGATCGCCGTAGAGATGATAGAGAGGAAGACTTGCCCGCTTCATGACCTGCAAAATAGTGCAGCCGGCCGGGAAAAGAAAAGCGGTCTTTCAAAACAGGCTTTACGCGAAAAGCCCCGCCTTCCGGCAGGGCTTTCCGTTGCATTACAGGGGCTTAGCGCTTCTGCTGCTGGCCACCTTGCTGACCACCCTGTTGACCGCCGTGCTGGCCGCCCTGACCCGGGTTCTGCTGGTTCTGCTGGCCGCCGCCGTGCTGATCTTTCTGCTGGCCGCCCTGCTGCTGGTTCCGCTCGTTGGGATTATTCGCCATGGCATTTTGCTCCTTGGAATGACCCTCTCCGTTCTCTTGCAACACGCCGTTTCCTGCTTCGTTCCCGGAACTTTCACGGGTTTTGCATTCAAGGAACCAGCAGAAGGCTGGAAAACGGAACCTGCGGATTTGGCGTGAGCCCACCCTTCACGTTAGGTTCGCACGAGGGATAGGGACCGCACCGGCAGAAGTGCGGAAAGGGTCGAATGGAGTACTTTCTCCAGCAATTGATCAACGGCCTCGCGCTCGGCTCGATCTATGGCTTGGTCGCGATCGGCTACACGATGGTCTACGGGATCATCGGCATGATCAATTTCGCGCATGGCGACATCTTCATGGTGGGCGCCTTCATCGCGTTGATCGCCTTCCTGATCCTGATTGCGATCGGCATCACCGCGGTGCCGCTGGCGCTCTTTCTCGTACTCTTGATCGCCATGCTCTTGACCTCGCTCTACGGCTGGGCGGTCGAGCGCATCGCTTATCGGCCGTTGCGCGGCTCGTTCCGGCTGGCGCCGCTCATTTCCGCGATCGGCATGTCCATCGTGCTCCAGAACTACGTTCAGCTTGCGCAAGGAGCGCGCGTCAAAACGCTGCCGCCGCTCATCACCGGCGTGCACACGCTGCTCGATCTCGGCAACCGTTTCGTTGTGCAGATTTCCAACATCCAGATCCTGATCATCGTCACAACCTTCGCGCTGATGACCGGATTTTCCTGGCTTGTCTCGTCGACCAGTCTGGGCCGAGACATGCGCGCCTGCGAGCAGGATCTGAAAATGGCGGCGCTTCTCGGCGTCGATACCAATCGCACGATCTCGCTTACCTTTCTGATCGGTGCCGCACTCGCCTCGGTCGCGGGCATCATGTACCTGCTCTATTACGGCGTGATCGACTTCCACATCGGCTTCGTCGCCGGCGTAAAGGCCTTCACCGCCGCTGTGCTCGGCGGCATCGGCTCGCTGCCGGGCGCCATGCTCGGCGGCCTGTTGATCGGACTGATAGAGACCTACTGGTCGGCCTATTTCTCGGTTCAATATAAAGACGTCGCCGCTTTCTCGATCCTGATCATCGTCCTGATCTTCATGCCGACCGGCATTCTCGGACGACCGGAAGTCGAAAAAGTATGAGCGCGGCAAGAACCGAAAATGCGTCCGTCCTTTCACATGCGCTGAAAGATGCGCTGCTCGCCAGCATTGTCGCCTTCGGGCTCTTCATTCTTCTGCTCGGATTTCTGATCGGCGATGCACGCGGCGGGATGGGCCTCACGCAACGCCCGGCGCTGCTGGCGAGCGTTATCGGCATCGTCTTCGTGGGACGCTTTCTGATTTCGCTGCTCTACTACAATGCACCGGCGCTGCGCGCTGCGCTTACGCGAGCCTGGACCGCAATTCTCGATCTCGCCACGCAATACAAAACCGCGCTTGTGCTGCTCGTCGTTGCAATCGCGATCGGATGGATTTTCTTCGCTCCGGCACAATGGCCGCTCGTCGTCATGTTGGTGGCAACGCTTCTCGTCGGCATCTCACTTGGATTCTCTGCGGCATTTCTCGTCTTTGCCATCCTGTTTCCCGTCGCGTTCTACGACAACCCTTATTATCTCGGCATCGCGATCATCGTTCTGACTTACGTGATGCTTGGCTGGGGACTGAATATCGTCGTCGGCCTCGCCGGCCTGCTCGATCTCGGCTACGTCGCCTTCTATGCCGTCGGCGCCTATTCCTACGCGATCATCGCGCAGATGTATGGCTGGTCGTTCTGGGCGTGCCTGCCGCTCGCCGGATTGTTCGCGGCCTTTTTCGGCATCCTGCTCGGCTTTCCGGTGCTACGGCTGCGCGGCGATTATCTGGCGATCGTGACGCTCGCCTTCGGCGAGATCGTCCGCATTGTGCTCCTGAACTGGGTGTCGTTCACGAATGGCCCGAACGGCATCGGCTCGATCCCACGTGCGAGTTTCTTCGGCATTCCGTTCAACGCCGAGGAAAACGGCTTCGCCGCCACCTTCGGCCTGGAGTTCGATCCAACGCACCGCACGGTCTTTCTGTTTTATCTGATCCTCGCGCTCGCGCTGATCACCAACTGGGTAACGCTGCGGCTGCGCAAGCTTCCCGTCGGGCGCGCATGGGAAGCGCTCCGC
This sequence comes from Pseudomonadota bacterium, assembly GCA_963205465.1. Taxonomy (GTDB): domain Bacteria; phylum Pseudomonadota; class Alphaproteobacteria; order Rhizobiales; family Xanthobacteraceae. The sequence goes on from CAUJKG010000377.1 coordinate 3,775, forward strand.
GAAGACGAAATCGCCGTGCGCTCCCTCGGCATCAACCCGACCAACACCAAGCTCACGGCATTTGCCATCGGCGCGATGTTCGGCGGCTTTGCCGGGGCGTTCTTCGCCACGCGCCAGGGCTTCATCAGCCCGGACTCCTTCACCTTCCCCGAATCCGCACTGATCCTCGCCATCGTCGTGCTGGGCGGTATGGGCTCACAGATCGGCGTCGCCATCGCCGCGACCGTGATGACGGCGAGCTTCGAACTCTTTCGCGAGTTCGAGCAATTCCGCCTCGTGATCTTCGGCTTTGCCATGGTCGGCATCATGGTCTGGCGGCCGCGCGGACTGATCTCGACGCGCGAGCCGACGGCATACCTGAAAGAGCGCAAAACCATCTCCGTCGAACACGTCGCGGAGGGCCGCGGCTGATGACGAACGAGCCGATCCTCTCCCTCAACGCGCTGACCATGCGCTTCGGCGGCCTGCTCGCGGTCGACAGCCTCTCCTTCGAAGCCAAACGCGGCGACATCACTGCGCTGATCGGCCCGAACGGCGCGGGCAAGACCACCGTATTCAACTGCATCACCGGATTCTACGAGCCGACCTCCGGCAGCATCCGCGTCACGCACGACGATGGCAAAGCCTACGCGCTCGAAAAACTCCCCGATTTCAAGATCGCGCAGCGGGTCCATGTCGCGCGCACGTTCCAGAACATCCGGCTCTTCGCCGGCATGACGGCGCTCGAAAATCTTCTCGTCGCCCAGCACAACCGCCTGATGCGCGCGTCGGGCTATACGATCTTCGGCCTGTTCGGCCTGCCGGGCTATCGCAATGCCGAGCGCGAAGCGGTAGAGCTCGCCCGCTATTGGCTCGAAAAAACGCAACTCACCGACCGCGCCGACGATCCCGCCGGCAGCCTTCCTTACGGCGCGCAGCGCCGCCTCGAAATTGCACGCGCGATGTGTACGCGCCCCGTGCTGCTTTGCCTGGACGAACCCGCCGCCGGCCTCAACCCGCGGGAGTCCGACGAACTCAACGTGCTGCTGCGCTCGATCAAGCACGACACCAAAACCTCGCTTCTCCTGATCGAACACGACATGAATGTCGTCATGGAGATTTCCGATCATGTCGTCGTGCTCGATCACGGCAAGAAGATCTCGGAAGGCACGCCGGAATTCATCCGCAACGACCCGAAAGTGATCGCCGCCTATCTCGGCGTCGACGAAGACGCCGTTGAACAGGCTGAAGCGGAGGCAGGTCTATGACCACGCCGCTGCTTTCGATCAAAGGCGTCTCCGCCTTTTACGGCAGCATCGCCGCGCTCAAAGGCATCGACGTCGAAGTCATGCCGGGCGAGATCGTCACCATCATCGGCGCGAATGGTGCGGGTAAATCGACCTTGATGATGACGATCTGCGGCAATCCGCAGGCGCGCGAGGGTCAGGTGATCTTCGAAGGCCGCGACATTACCCACATGCCGACCCACGAAATCATGCGCCTGAAGATCGCGCAGTCGCCGGAAGGCCGCCGCATCTTTCCGCGCATGACCGTCTACGAAAATCTGCAGATGGGTGCTGCGGTCGCACAGGACGGCGATTTCAAATCCGATCTCGCGCGCGTCTATTCGCTCTTTCCGCTGCTCGAGCGCCGCAAGGGCCAGCGCGGCGGCACGCTGTCGGGCGGCGAACAGCAGATGCTCGCGATCGGCCGTGCGTTAATGAGCCGCCCTCGCCTGCTCTTGCTCGATGAGCCCTCGCTTGGCCTCGCCCCGCTGATCGTGCGGCAGATTTTTTCCGCGATCCGCGAACTGAACCGGAAGGAAAAGCTCACGATCTTTCTGGTCGAGCAGAACGCATTTCATGCGCTGAAGCTCGCCCATCGCGGCTACGTCATGGTCAATGGCCGCATTTCGATGCAGGGCTCGGGCCGCGAATTGCTCGAACGCCCCGAAGTCCGGAGTGCCTATCTGGAGGGCGGGCGGTAGAAATACGGCGCGTAACATCCGTATAAAAAGCCGTGACAAGGCAGCAATTCCCGCCAAGAATGGGTTTCACATCAGTTCGCAACATCCGCTTTTTTCAGAGGGAGAAACAATGAAAAGCGCGCGTCTCGTTGGCCTCTTTGCTGCAGCAACGCTGCTTGCCGCAGGCACCTCGGCCAATGCCCAGATTACTGTCGGCGTCGCCGGTCCGATGTCCGGCCAATATGCCTCCTTCGGCGAGCAGCTCAAGAACGGCGCGACGCTCGCGCTGGAAGATCTCAACGCCGCGGGCGGCGTGAACGGCCAGCAGCTGAAGCTCTCGGTCGGCGACGATGCCTGCGACCCGAAACAGGCGCGCGCGACGGCCGATCGTCTGGCCGGCCAGCGCGTGCCGGTCGTGTTCGGCCATTTCTGTTCGTCTTCGTCGATCCCGGCGTCCGAAGCCTACGCCGAAGGCAACGTGCTGCAGATCTCGCCGGCCTCCACCAACCCGACCTTTACCGAACGCAAGCTCTGGAACACGTTCCGGGTCTGCGGACGTGACGACCAGCAAGGCTCGCTCGCAGGCAAGTATCTTGCGGCGAACTTCAAGGACAAGAAGATCGCGATCCTTGACGACAAGTCGACCTATGGCGCGGGTCTCGCCAATGAAACCAAGAAGGCGCTGAACGCCGCCGGCGTCACCGAAGCGATGAAAGAGTCCTATACCCAGGGCGACAAGGACTTCACCGCGCTGGTCTCGCGCATGAAGGCCGCCGGCATCGATGTCGTCTTCATCGGCGGTTATCATACCGAGTCCGGTCTGATCCTGCGCCAGATGCGCGACCAGGGCATGAAGACGCTCCTGATGGCGGGTGACGCGCTCGCGGACAAGCAGTTCGCGCAGATCACCGGTGCCCTTTCCGAAGGCGTGCTGATGACCTTCGGCTCGGATCCGCGCAACCGCCCGGCTGCCGCCGAGATCGTGAAGAAGTTCAAGGCCAAGGGCATCGATCCGGAAGGCTACACGCTCTACACTTATGCGGCGGTACAGGTTTGGGCGCAGGCCGTAACGCAGATCAAGAGCACCGATCCGAAGAAGGTTGCCGCAGCCATGAAAGCCGGCAAGTGGCAGACCGTGCTCGGTGAAATTTCTTTCGACGCCAAGGGCGACATCACCGTCACCGATTACGTCATGTATCAGTGGAAGGCCGACGGCACCTACGCCGAACTGAAGTAAGCGTCTTCCCCGAACGAACGAGAAAGCCCGCCGGAAACGGCGGGTTTTTTCTTTGTGCCTAAATCGGGATGACTTTTCCTCGAATCGTCATCCCGCTTTAGTTTATTGTTTGACCATAATCCTTTCCGAAAACCGCTTCGCACTTTTCGGGATCATGCTCTAACGCACTTGCTGCGCGGGCGGCGATGCGGTTCATTCAGGCCCGGCATGAAAAATCTCATCACCGATGTCACGGGCGTGCTGGTCGGCCACGCGCATGACGCAAAAATCGCAAGCGGCACGACCGCGATTATTTTTGAAGAGCCTGCGGTCGCTTCCGCCGACATTCGCGGCGGCGGTCCCGGCACGCGCGAACTCGATTTGCTTGATCCGGTCGCGACGGTCGAACGCATCGACGGGCTCGTGCTTTCCGGCGGCTCCGCCTTCGGTCTCGATGCCGGCGCGGGTGTGCAGGCATGGCTCGCCGAACAGGGCCGCGGTTTCGCGGTCGGTCCCGCGCGCATTCCGATCGTGCCCGGCGCAATTTTGTTCGATCTGTTTTCCGGCGGCGACAAGAACTGGGGCCGCTTCCCGCCCTATCGCGATCTTGGTTATGCCGCCGCGCAGAACGCGGCGAAGGAATGCAAACTCGGCAGTGTCGGTGCCGGCTACGGCGCGAGCACGCAGAACTTGAAAGGCGGCATCGGCTCAGCCTCCGCCCGCACTGAAAGCGGTCACACCGTCGGCGCACTGGTTGCGGTGAATGCCGCCGGCCGCGTGACGCTCGGCGAGGAAGGACACTTTTTCGCAGCCGCCTTCGAACAGAACGGCGAATTCGGCGGACGCGGATTTCCAAAACAGCCGCAGCAGGTCGCAACCGCGCTCAAAGGGGATGAGCGGCAGAATACTACCATCGCGCTGGTCGCCACCGACGCGGTGCTGACCAATGCGCAGGCCAAGCGTCTTGCCGTGATGGCGGGTGCTGGCTTTGCCATCGCCATCCATCCCGTGTTCACGCCGCTCGATGGCGATCTGGTCTTCGCAGCAGCTACGGGAAAGCGCGCTTTGTCCGATCCCTTGCGCGATCTCGCGAAGCTCGGCGCGGTCGCCGCGCAATGCCTCGCACGCGCGATTGCACGCGGTGTCTATGAAGCGGACTCGCTGGCCTTTTCCGGCGCCTTGCCCGCCTGGAAAGACAAGTTCGGCAAGTAACCCGAATAACGACTACAGAAAGCGTTCGGCGCGGAATGGATCGGGATCGGTGAACGGCGTCGCGCCGGTCATCAGGTCGGCGAGCAGTCGGCCTGTCACAGGACCAAGCGTCAATCCCGAATGGCCGTGCCCGTAGTCGAGCCATAACCCGCTCTGACCGGGTGCCCGTCCAATCACCGGACGCGAATCCCAGAAGCAGGGCCGAGAACCGAGCCACGGGGTTGGCTCCACCGGCTCGCCGAGCGGAAACAGGTTCTTTGCATAAGGCATCAGGCGGCCGATCTGCACCGGCGTTGGCGGCGCATCGCGATGCGCGAACTCTGCGCCCGTTGTCACGCGAATGCCCTGCTCCATCGGCCCGAGAATATATCCCACGTCCGCATCCAGCACCGGCCGCGAAAGCGAGGCGTTACCCTTGGCGGCGAAGTGCCAGTGATAGCCGCGCTTCACGGCCAACGGCAGATCGATGCCGAGCGGTTGCAAAATATCCGGCGACCACGGCCCGAGCGCGATCACGGCTTCGTCCGCGTGCACGTCGCCCTCTTCGGTCGTGACGGCCCAGCCGCCCTGTACGCGCCGGAGCGTCTTCGCGTCACCCTTCGCACTCTCGCCACCGAGCGAAAGGTAATGCGCATGGAAGGCGCGCGAAACGCCAAGCGGATTGGTGTAGCTCGCCGCCTGCGGCCATAACACGCCATGCTTGAAGACCGGCGCAAGCGACGGCTCAAGCGCAAGCGACCCTTCCACGGAAAGCTTCTGATATGGAATGCCGGATTCATCCGCGAGCGCGAGTTCGCTCGCCAATTTATTGAGCGCATCATCCGAGCGATAGACGCGCAGCCAACCGGTATGGTGCAGATAGCGTTGCGCGCCTGCGGCTTCGACCAGTTCTTCATGCTCGGCAAGTGCGCGCTCGAACAAGGGCCGCATGATGCGCGCGGTGCTTTCCAGACCCGCAGGCGTGGTCGCCTGCCTTACATTCCACAGCCAGCGCGCGATGCGCGGCAGGAATCCACCATGATAATTCGCTTCCGTCGCGAGCTTCAGCGCGACCCGTGAAAGCGCACGCGCCGAACGAGGAAACGGATAAGGAAAGAGCGTGTTGCCCTCGATGATGCCGGCATTGCCGTAAGAGGTGCCTTCGCCCGGCCCTTGCCGGTCCACGAGCACGGTCGAGACGCCGCGCTTCTGCAAATGCAGCGCCGCCGAAATTCCGACGATTCCGGCACCAAGGATAACTACATTTTTCTTCTGCATGATTTTAGCTATCTATTGAATTGTATTCTGTGGTTCCAGCATCATTCTTGGGTAACGCACGAAGCATTCCGCACCTTCTGGCGCTACACTCCGAAGATAATGGGAATTGCAGACAGCCGCGGCCATGAGCCTCAAATCTAGCCTCGAATGGCTCGGCCGGCAGGGTACCTGGGCGGGCGCAGCCAGTCTGGGCGTCGGGCTGCTGATTCCGCCGCTCGCTTCTGCCCTGAAACCCGGTTTCGCGGTCGCGATCTTTTTGCTTCTCGTGGTTTCCTTCCTGCGCGTCGATCCGGCCGAACTCAAAGCCCGCTTCTCGAGCCCTGTGCTGGTCGCGGTCGCAAGCATCGGCATCATGGTCGCGATCCCGGTGCTCTGCGGCCTTGCACTGCCTTATACCGGGATTGCACGGCTTGAGCCGGCAGTGGCGCTCGGCATGATGATGTATCTGGCCGCGCCCCCGATCATGTCATCGACGGCCTTTGCCGCGTTTCTGCGGCTCGATACGGCACTGACGCTTGCCGTGCTGATCGTCTGT
>CAUJKG010000378.1 GCA_963205465.1 Pseudomonadota bacterium
ATCACTTTGCGCGATACCAACTCGACCAAGAGCGAATGCTGCGCGACCGAAAAGATATGCGGTCCGGTAGTCTGCCCGTTCCAGCGCGCGACCCGGGCGAGGCCATGGGCGATATCGGTGATTTCGATATCGAGCGGCGACGGATCGAGCAGGTCGAGCCTGCGTCCCGAGAGCATGCGTTGCCAGGCGCGAGGTGCTGCCTCGCGCTTCGCAGGAGAAGCACGGGATGCTGCTACGCGCTTCCCAGGGGACGCGCGCGCCGCCGTCTTCCTCACTTAGAAAACTCCGGATGCCGGTAGCAGGTGGTCAGATGATCGTTGACCATGCCGGTCGCCTGCATGAAGGCGTACACGATGGTCGGCCCGCAGAAGTTGAATCCGCGCGCTTTCAGCTCTTTCGACATGGCCTGCGAGACCGGCGTTTCCGCCTTGATGTCCTTGCGCGAGCGCAGGCGGTTGATCTTGGGCTCGCCGTCGACGAAGTCCCACAAGAGCTTCGAGAAGCCGGGGCCCTTGTCCTGAATCTCCAGCCACGCGCGTGCCGATTGCCGCGCGCCCCAGATCTTCGCCTTGTTGCGGACGATGCCTTCGTCCTGCATCAGCGCGTTCAACTTCTTCTCGTCGTAGCGCGCGATCTTCTTCGGATCGAACTTGTCGAAGGCTTTGCGGAAATTGTCGCGCTTGCGCAAAATCGTGATCCACGAAAGCCCGGCCTGAAAGCCGTCGAGGATCAGTTTCTCGAACAGCGCGCGGTCGTCATATTCCGGCACGCCCCATTCGGTGTCGTGATAGTGCACGTAAAGCGGATCGTTGCCGCACCAGAAGCAGCGCTTTTTGCCGTCGGCGTGAATGATTCTTTTCATGCGCCGATTATGCGCCGAAACCCGGCTCGCCGGGAAACAGGAAACGCGCCCATGCCGGTTTTTCAAGCGAGAGTTCGATGCCGCCGGCGGTGATCTTCTCGCCTTTCTGCAGCGCGTCGTGGATGCGGTCGAGCCGGACTTTCGCAAGGCCCCTGCCGTTACCGCCCGAGCCCATGTGCCCGGCTGGCTTGTCGCCCGCCTTCACCTCCACGCCGGGGAAGGGCGCGGACTCGAATCGTACCGGCACGATGCGGGTGCGGGGCGTGGTCTTGTGTTCCATGCGGGAGACGACTTCCTGCCCGATGAAGCAGCCCTTCTTGAAATCCACGCCGTGGAGTTGATCCATGTCCGCTTCGTGCGGATAGGTGTCGAGATAGACATAGTCCTTGCCGCCGTCGGGAATGCCGAGCGTGACGCGCTTGTTGTGATAGGCGCTTGCGTCCGCGATGGCGAAGCCGGCGTTTTCGAGGTCGGCTTTTGCGTCCGCCGCCGGAAGAATGATCCGCTGTCCGAGTTCCGGGTGCCGCGGGTCCGCATAGACCACGCCGAGTTCGGTGCTCGCAGTTCCGTCGAGCACGGCGGCGACTGCGAGATCGGGCCGCTCTTCGATCGTGATCGCCGCGCGCAGCTTGTAGAAGCCGAGTTTCTTCGCGATGTCTTCGGCAAGCGCCTTTGGCGCGTCGATCAGGAAGCCGCCGCCGTCTTCCTCCGCGATGCCGATCACGAAGAAGTCCGCGACGATCTTGCCCTGCGGCGTCAGGAGTGCCGCGAAACGCGCCTCGTCGCCTTTGAGCGATTCCACATCGTTCGTGACGATATTGTCGAGGAACTTCGCTGCGTCGCCGCCGATTATGCGCAGGACGGCCCGCTCGTCGAGAATGGCAACCTGCATAAGCCCCACCTTGATCGCGATTTCGGTTGATGCAGCCGCGAAGGCTGCTTGCAAAGCGTTCTGCTGACAAGTAATGCCGCTGGGAGAGACCGGCAAGGCCGGTCATTTGCGCGAGGCCGGATGGCCGATACCTATGATCTCCTGTTAGCCGGGGCGACGGTCGTCAATCAGGACGGCGCGGCCGTGCGCGATATCGGCGTGCGCGAAGGCAAAATCGTCGCGATCGGCAGCCTTTCCCGAAACGGCGCCCGCCACGTCTGGGATTGCGCTGGACTGCATGTCCTTCCCGGCGTGATCGATACCCAGGTGCATTTCCGCGAGCCGGGAATGACCCACAAGGAAGACCTCGAAAGCGGCTCGCGCTCGGCGGTCATGGGCGGCGTTACCGCGGTGTTCGAAATGCCGAACACCGATCCGCTCACGATCGACGACCACGCCTTTTCCGACAAGATCGGCCGCGCCATCGGCCGCATGCATTGCGACTTCGCGTTTTTCATCGGCGGCACCGCCGATAACTGGTCCCGCGTCGCCGAATACGAGCAGCTTCCCGGCTGCGCCGGCATCAAGGTCTTCATGGGCTCGTCGACCGGCAAGCTCCTGATCCCGGACGACAACGGCTTGCGCGCAATTCTGGAAAACATTCGCCGCCGCGCATCCTTCCATGCCGAGGACGAGCCGCGGCTGAACGAGCGCAAATTGTTGCGCGTCGAAAACGACCCGCGCTCGCATCCGGTCTGGCGCGATTCGGTTGCAGCACTCCTTGCGACGACGCGCCTTGTGACGCTTGCGCGCGAAGCCGGCAAGCGCGTGCACGTGCTGCATGTCTCGACGGCGGAAGAGATCGATTTCCTTGCCCAACACAAGGACGTTGCGACGGTCGAAGTGACGCCGCATCATCTGACGCTGGTCGCGCCCGAATGTTACGAGCGGCTCGGCACCCGCGCGCAGATGAATCCGCCGGTGCGCGATGCGCGGCACCGCGATGCGATCTGGCGCGGCATTGCCGACGGCACGGTCGATATTCTCGGCTCGGATCACGCGCCGCATACGCTCGAGGAAAAGTCGAAGACCTATCCGGCGAGCCCGTCCGGCATGACCGGCGTGCAGACGCTGGTGCCGCTGATGCTCGATCATGTGAACGCGGGAAGGTTGTCACTCGCGCGCTTCGTCGATCTGTCGAGCCACGGCCCCGCGCGCGTCTTCGGTATCGCCAACAAGGGCCGCATCGCGGTCGGCTACGACGCCGACTTCACGGTGGTCGATCTCAAGCGCCGTGAAACCATCACCAATCAATGGGTGGCGTCGAAGGCGGGCTGGACGCCTTATGATGGCATGACCGTCACGGGCTGGCCGGTCGGCACCGTCGTTCGCGGTGCGATCGTGATGCGCGATGGCCAGCTTCTTAAAAAGGGGCAGGGCCAGCCGGTGCAATTCCTCGAGGCGTTGCCGAGCGGGACCTAGTCGTGACGTTCGAAACGCGGCT
>CAUJKG010000379.1 GCA_963205465.1 Pseudomonadota bacterium
GTTCTATTTGAAGGGCGTTGCGCCAAGCTGGGTCAACATCAACGACATCTTCCCCGGCGTGATGCCTTACATGCTCGTCGTGATCGACACGATGGTGAAGCTCTACGCAATTCCCCAGATCGGCCTCGCGCTCCCGAACTATCTTTATCCGGGAAGCCCGACCAAGGTTCTGGGCTTTGCGGCAGGGATGAACCCGGTCTATCTGTTCACGGCCGGAGTAATCACGTCCGTCATCACCGCAGGCTTGTTCTGGTCGGCGCTGCCCCGGGGGGGGAAGTATCACCGCTTCGTGGAAACGGAGCTGGAGCCTTATGTGGCCCTGTTCTTCGCGGCCATGGTGGCGCTTTCCTTCACGCTCATTTTATCGGGCGCACTCAATCTCTGGGCCTGATTGTGATAGGGTGTCCGGATTGATAACCCGGACACCGATACCGTGAGCGCTGAATTCGTCGAACTGACTGCAACCGAGGCCGCGGGCAAGATTGCCCGCGGGGAAATCTCGTCCGAAGACTATACGCGCGCGCTGATCGCGCAGGTCGATCATATCGAGAGCAAAGTAGGGGCGTTTGCTCATTTCGATCCCGAGTTTGCACTGGCCCAGGCAAGGCAGCGGGACGAGTATCGCGCGAATGGAAATAGCCTTGGCCCTCTGCACGGTGTGCCGGTCGCCATCAAGGATTGCATCGATACCGCTGAACTGCCGACCGAGAACGGCTCGGCGCTTTTTGCGGGCCGCCGCCCGTATAAGGATGCCGCCGCCGTCACCAGGCTGCGCGCCGCGGGTGCGGTGATCTTCGGCAAGACCGTCACCACCGAATTCGCATTTTATCATCCGGGCAAGACCAGAAACCCGCACGACCTCGAGCGCACGCCTGGCGGATCTTCTTCGGGCTCGGCTGCGGCGGTTGCGGCCGGCATGGTGCCGCTTGCGATCGGCACGCAGACCAACGGCTCCATCATCCGGCCCGCGGCTTATTGCGGCGTGTTCGGCATGAAGCCGAGCCACGGTCTGGTTTCGCGTGCCGGCGTGCTTTCGCATTCGCGCGTGCTGGACCATGTCGGGCCGTTCGCGCGCTCGCTCGACGATATCGCGCTGATCCTCGACGCGATGGCGGGCTATGATGAGGAAGACCCCGATACGAAGCCTTACGCAGTGCCAAATTTCCTCTCCGGCGTGCGGCAGGAGCCGCCGGTCGCGCCGCGGCTTGCCTATGTTCGCACGCCTGCCTGGAGCAAGGCCGATAAGGCCACCGCACAAGCCTTCGAAGAACTCGCCGATTCGCTCGGCGAGGTGGTGCAGCGTGTCGAACTTCACGAGCCGGTCTATAGCCACGCCTGGGACGATCTTCGCGCGATCATGACTGCCGATATGGCGCACCGTCACGGCAAGATCGTGGGGCGTGGCGGTGATGTTGCAAGCCAGACGCTGCGGGATTTTCTGGCCGAGGGCAGACGCGTTTCCGCCACGCGCTATCTCGAAGCGCTTGCGCAGGCCAAGCAATATACGCGAAGCCTCTCCGACTTCTTCGAATATTACGACGCGATCCTGACGCCGGCCGCGACCGGCGTCGCGCCGAAGGGGCTGGAGTCGACGGGAGATCCGGCGTTCTGCTCGCTATGGACGCTGACGGGGCTGCCCGCGGTTTCGTTGCCGCTGCTGCAAGGCGAGAATGGTCTGCCGCTCGGCGTGCAACTGGTCGGCCCGATGAACCGCGACGCGCGCCTCCTGCGCACGGCGAAGTGGTTGCTCGGTCACCTTGCCCATAACGAGGCGGCCGAGGTCGCCTGATTACTGCACGCGGTTGCCGGAGATGGTGAGCTGCGCAAGCTGCTCGGGCTTGTTGCGGGCGAGTTCGCCCGTGACCTTCTGCAAGCCGTCCATGCCGAGAATGGCACCCATTGTGGTCCCGGAGATCAGGTTGTCGGCGACGAGGGCCGCACCCGCGCCCTTCGAAACCTGAATGGCAATGCCGATCCGCGACTGGCGCACGATGTTGCCAGTGACGGATACGTCGCGCTGATACTCTTTCCACCCGAGCCAGATGCCTGCGACCGGCGCGCGCTCGATCACGTTGCCGGAGACGATGGTGTCCGCCTCGACCCCGATGCCGATGCCGCGCGCTTCCTGATCGACGAAAGCTTTGCCGCGCGTCACCAGATTGCGGATCAGGTTGCCTTGCACGATGGCGAGCCGCCCGCCGTGGTTGAAGTTCGTCACCGAGATGCCGAGTGCGGCGCCATCGATGGTGTTGTTGGTGATGACCGCGCCCTCGAAATCGAATTCGGAATAGATCGCGACTTCACCGAGCGAAGAGGTGGAGTTGCCGCGGATCTGCATATTCGAGGCGGCGTTGCCCCGGATGGCGCTGAAAGCGCAGTTCTTGATGCGGTTGTCGCTGACGATCACGTTCGCGGCGCGGAAGATGTTCACGGCGTTGCCGTTCTGTCCCGAGCCGCCGTCGCGGGCCGAGATGTCCATAATGCGGTTGCCGGTGACGAGGGTGCCATCGTCGCCTTTTTCCGAGCGCCAGACCAGAATCCCGTTGTTGCCGATATTGCGGATCGTATTGTTGCGGATCGCAAGGCCGGTGGCATCCAGCGAAAAGATTGCGGCCTTGGTCGCGCCCGTAAATGTGTTGTCGGCGATCTCACCCTCGACGCCTTCGAGCACGAGGGCGGAGCCGCCGGCGCCCGTGACGATGCAATCGCGCATGATGAAGTTCCGCGTGCTGCGGAACGTCAGAAGCCCGCGCTTCTCCGGCAAGGGCCGGCCGCCACCTTCGAAGGTCAGGCCGAACAGGCGGATGTGCTCGGCGTTCGAGCTTGCCAGCAACGACGCGCCGAAGCCGAGCGAGAGACGCGACGCTCCCGGCACGCCGACGAGA
>CAUJKG010000380.1 GCA_963205465.1 Pseudomonadota bacterium
AAGACCTCGGCGTGAAGCTCTTCGTGCGCGAAGGCCGCAGCATAAGGCTCTCGCCTGCGGGATCGATCCTCTTGGAAAAGGCAAACCGGCTTTTGGAACTCGCCCGCGAAACGCGCGAGGCCGTGCACGAAGGCGCACCACGCGGATTGTTGCGGCTCGGTGCCTATGAAAGCACGGCGTCGGTTTGGCTGCCGGGACGGCTCAACGAATTCCAGAAGAAGTATCCGCAGGTGACGCTGGAACTGCACACCTGGAGCCTGCAGCACATGATCGCGGGCATGCTTTCCGGCGAACTGGAAGCGGCACTGATCTGCCGCAACGAGAACGACACGCGCTTCGAAACCTTGCCGCTCTACGACGACGAGGTCGTGCTGGTCGCGCCGAAGCACAAGGATCCGCTCGCACGCGGGAAACAGGAAGACTTCGTCCTGCTTTCCTTCGACGACGACTGTCCGCTGCGTCACCAGATCGAAGGCTATGTCCGCGATCATATCCGCGCGCCTTCGCGCGTCATCGAGATGTCATCCAATCACGCGCTACTCGGCTGCGTCGCTGCCGGCATGGGCGTCGGCATGATGCCGGAAAGCGTGCTGCCGACCTTTCCGGGTCACAAACATCTGAACGTGCATCGCATGCCGGCAGAGGTCGCGAAAAAACATATCGCGCTCACCTGGCGCAAGGGCATGCGGTCAGTACGGATCGACGCGCTTGCGGAAACGCTGCAGGATTCGCGAATCACGAGGAGAAATAAAAAATGACGCTGACCCTGATCAACCCGCCCGGCGTGGCTGCATCTCCCGCTTATCACCACGGCGCGCTCGCGAACGGGGTGAAGGACATGCTCTTCATCTCCGGTCAGGTCGGCATGAAGGAAGACGGCTCGGTTGTCGAAGGCGTCGGCGCGCAGGCCGAACAGGCGATGAAAAACATGATCGCCGTGCTGAAGGCTGCGGACATGGACATCAACAACGTCGCGAAGTTCACGATCTTCGTGACCGACGCCGCGCATGTGCCGGAAATCGTGCAGGCGACGACGCCCTATTGGCGCATCCCCTCGCCCGCGGTGACGCTCCTGGTCGTCAAGGGTCTCGCCTCGCCTGCGCTCCTGGTCGAGATCGAAGCGATCGCGGTGCGTTAGGTTACAGTCCCAGCTCGCTCAATCCCGGATGATCCCCAGGGCGCGGACCCGACGGCCACAAGAACTTCCGCTCGTTTTCCTTGATCGGCACATCATTGATGCTCGCCTCGCGGCGGCGCATCAGCCCGGCCTCGTCGAACTCCCACTGCTCGTTGCCGTGCGCGCGAAACCACGCGCCGTTTTCGTCGCGATATTCATAAGCGAAACGCGCGGCGATGCGGTTCTCGTGAAAGGCCCAGACCTCCTTGATAAGACGGTAGTCGCGTTCCTTCGCCCATTTGCGTGTGAGGAATTCGACGATCGCCGCGCGGCCCGAGAAAAACTCGGAGCGGTTTCGCCACGCGCTGTCTTCGGTATAAGCGAGCGAAACGCGCTCCGGGTCCCGTGAATTCCAGGCGTCCTCCGCCATGCGCGCCTTCTGCGCCGCGGTCTCGGCAGTAAAAGGCGGCAGCGGCGGACGCATGACGATCAGTCTTCCTTGAAGCCGTATTCGGGCGTGTTGCCGGTCGCACCGTAATAGCGGTACGGCAGAAATTTTCCGGTCATGGTGATCTTGACGCGGTCGCCCTTGGGATTGGCCTGCCGCTCCATCAGGAAATCGAAATCGATCGCCGACATGATGCCGTCGCCGAATTCTTCCTCGATCAGCGCCTTCCACGCCGGGCCGTTGACCATCACCATTTCGTAGAAGCGGTAGATCAGCGGATCGGTCGGCGGCATAGGCGTGCCGGTGCCGCGCATCGGCACTTCGTTCAGCATCGCCTGCTCGGCTTTGGTAAGCCCGAACAGCTCGGCCGCGGCCTGCGCCTGTGGCTTGGTCAGCTTCATCTGGCCCATGAGCGCGCCGACGATCAGCGTCGGCGAGAAGCCGCCGATCTGCTCGCAGATGTAGCTCCACTTCCAGCCCTTCTCGCGCTTGATGTCGAGCAGCTTCTCGGTGAGGTCTTCGCGTTTCATCTTCGTCTTCCTTGCTTCGAAATGAATTCAGGCGCGTATGCGCAGCGGTTCGGACGCGGATGACGTCTCCGCAACCGGCCGCACCAGCGGAACGTTCTTAGTATCCCGCGGCTTGCCCGCGATCTCGTCCTTGAACGTGCGCGAGCGGCTGACCAGAAAATCGATCAGATGATTGCGCACGGCGTAATAGTCCGTGTGCTTGTGAATCTGGTTGCGCTCGCGATCTTTCGGCAGCGGATTTTCCACGATCTCCGCGATCTGTGCGTGCGGACCGTTGGTCATGAGCACGATCTTGTCGGCGAGATAGATCGCCTCGTCGACGTCATGCGTGATCATGAACACGGTCTGTCCGGTCGAAAGACAGATGCGCCGCACTTCGTCCTGCAAGGTGCCGCGCGTCAGCGCGTCGAGCGCGGAGAACGGCTCATCCATCAGGAGCATTTTCGGTTCGAGTGATAACGCGCGGGCGATGCCGACGCGCTGCTTCATGCCGCCGGAAAGCTCGGACGGCTTTTTATATTCCGCGCCCTTCAGGCCGACGAGCGCGATGAACTTCTCGGCGTGCTCCCTGATCTCCGCCTTCGACCAGTGCTTGTGCTTCGCGCCTACCGCGTAAGAGACGTTGCCGAGCACGGTCCGCCACGGCAGGAGCGCGTGGCTCTGGAAGATCACCGCGCGTTCGAGCGCGGGGCCGTCGATCGCCTGGTTGTCGACGATCACCACGCCCTCGCTCGGCGTATCAAGCCCGGCAAGGATGTTCAGGACCGTGGTCTTACCGCAGCCGGAATGACCGATCATGCAGACGAACTCGCCGCGATTGATGCCGAGCCAGAGGTTTTCGAACACGGTGGTCTCGGCACCGCCCGGCGCGGGATAACGCTTCGCGATCGCTTCGATGGAGATGAGTTTTTCGGTCATGATTTATTCCGGGTAAGTCACGAGCTTCGCGGCGCGGGCGAGCAATTGATCGAGGATCATGCCGACGATTCCGATGACGAGGATCGCGTTGATCACGTTGGTGATCGAAAGGTTGTTCCACTCGTTCCAGACGAAGTAACCGATGCCGGTGCCGCCCACGAGCATCTCGGCCGCGACGATGACGAGCCAGGCAATGCCGATGGAAATCCGCATGCCGGTGAGAATCGTCGGCGCAGCGGCGGGCAGGATCACCGTGAAAGCGCGCTTGAATGCGCCGACTTCCAGCGTGCGCGCGACGTTGAGCCATTCCTTGCGCACGGAGGCCACCCCGAACGCGGTATTGATCAGCATCGGCCAGACCGAGCAGATGAAGATCACGAAGATCGCGGAGTAATTCGAATCCTTGATCGTGTAGAGCGCGAGCGGCATCCAGGCGAGCGGCGAAATCGGCTTGAGCACCTGGATGAAGGGGTCGAGCGCGCGGCTCATCAGTTGCGACATGCCGATGAGAAAGCCGAGCGGGATCGCGACGATCACCGCGAGCAAATAGCCGAGCGCGACGCGGCCGACGGAATAAGCGAGCTGGATGCCGAGGCCCTTGTCGTTCGGGCCGTTGTCGTAGAACGGATTGGTCAGATGCTTCCAGAGTGTTGCGCCGACCTGCAACGGGCCCGGCATCGCCGATTTCCCTTGGGTCGCGGTCTGGCCCATCAGCTTGGCGTATTCGGGATCCATCTGTTGCACGGCGCCTGTGCCGCTGGTCGCAATGTGCCAGGCGATCAGAAAGGTGGCGAGGATAAGGGCCGAAACGATGCCGGCGCGAAGGGAGAGAGAACGCATTGCTTTCTCATTTCGTCATTCCGGACGCGCGGAGCGCGATCCGGAATCCTAGAGGAAATCCGCCCTGGATTCCGGGTTCGATGCGTTCCGCATCGCCCCGGAATGACAGGATGGAGTTGGATGCAGGTTCTCACGCCCTGCTGATCTTGAAACTCTTCAGATATTCCTCGGGCTTCGAGGGATCGAAGGTCTTGCCCATGACCGAGAAGCTTTTCGTGGTCGAAACCGGCGGTGTCAGCCCCACTTCCTTCATCAGTTTCGTGGTGTCGGTCGCAAGGAAAACCTGCTTTGCGACATCGGCGTATTTCACCTCGCCCTTGATCTGGCCCCAGCGCTTCATCTGCGTAAGAATCCAGACTGCAAAGGACTCGTAAGGGAATGGATCGAAGTCGACGCGCTTCGCGTCCCGCTTCACCGTGCCGAGACCGTCGGCATAAGTGCCGGTGAGAATCTGCTCGAGTACCGTGACCGGCTGGTTGATGTAGTTCGCGGGTGCGATCGCTTCGGCGATCTGCTTCCGGTTCTCCGCCTTCGAGGCAAAGGCGGTCGCGTCGATGATCGACTTCAGCAGTGCCGCGTAGGTATTCGGTGAGGACTTCACGAATTCCTGCGATGCCGCAAAGGCGCAGCAGGGATGGCCGTCCCAGATCTCCTTCGACAGCACGTGGATGAAGCCTACGTTGTCGTAGACCGCGCGCTGGTTCATCGGATCGGGACCGAGGAAGCCGTCGATGTTGTCGGCGCGCAGGTTCGCGACCATCTCCGGCGGCGGCACTGCGCGGATCTGCACGTCGGTGTCGGGATCGAGCCCGTGCTCCGCCAGATAATAGCGCAGCAGGTAATTATGCATCGAGTAATCGAACGGTACCGCGAACTTGAAGCCCTTCCATGACTTCGGATCGCGCTTGTCCTTGTGCTTGATCGCGAGTGTAATGGCCTGACCGTTGATGTTCTCGATCGCCGGCGCGGTATAAGGCTGCGCGTTGGCACCGGCACCTAACGTGATCGCAAGCGGCATCGGCGAGAGCATGTGCGCGGCGTCATATTCCTTGTTGATGGTCTTGTCGCGGATCACCGCCCAGCCCGCAGTCTTGATGACTTCGACGTTGAGCCCGTGCTTCGTATAGAAGCCCATGGGATGCGCCATGATGATCGGCGTCGCGCAGGTAATCGGAATGAAGCCGACCTTGAGGTCCTTCTTCTCCAGCGGCCCGCCCTGCGCGAAAACTTCGGTCGCCGTCTGCAACGGAAAGAACTGCGAGATCGCGGCGAGTGCGGTCGCGGCACCCACGCTCTTCAGGAACGCGCGGCGCGCGGCGTCCTGCGGAAACATCGCGCGCATCACCGCGCCGGCCACGACATTCTCGTAGCGCTTGTCTTCGCTGGACGGCACCTCCTGCGCCTGCAGGCGCAAGGCGTGATCATGCTCCGCCGCGCTCCGGTGCTGACCGCATGGGCAGCCGGACCGCAGCCTGCGCTTGGAATCGAACGGATTACTGAACATGGACATCGCCACTCCTCTCGAACAACGGATCGAGGAGAGGAAAAGCAACTTCGATGCCAAGATTTTCCGAGCGCGCGGAAAAACGGGAAATGCCCTATTTTCCGATTGCATTCAGCGGCTTAGTTGCTACGATTTCTCGTATCATACGAATTTTCGTAGTAGTCGCCGGGGTGCCTGCTGCAAATGAAAAGAGTGCAGCCAAAAAAAGAGGCAGAAACGGAGATAAGCAAACGCTTCTTCGCGGATGTCGCCCGCGACAACCGGCTGATCCTCGAGGCGGCCGGCGAAGGCATCTATGGCGTCAACGCCGTGGGCGAAACCACCTTCGTCAATCCTGCCGCCGCACGCATGCTCGGCTGGGAGGCCGGCGAACTCGTCGGCAAAGACATGCACACCACGGTGCATCACAGCCATTCCGACGGCTCGCATTATCATAATCAAGACTGCCCGATCTACGCGGCGTTCCGCGACGGCGCGGTGCACGAAGTCGCCGACGAAGTATTCTGGCGCAAAGACGGCTCGTTCTTCTTCGTCGAATATACCTCGACCCCGATCCGCGACCGCGGCGTCGTGGTCGGCGCGGTCATCGTGTTTCGCGACATCACCCAGCGCCGCGAGGCCGAGGTGCGGCTGCGCGATGCGCTTTCCGAAGTCGGCAGGCTCCGCGAAAAACTCGAGCGCGAGAACGCCTATCTGCAGGAAGAAATCCGCAACGAGGGCAATCATCGCGGCATCATCGGCAAAAGCCCGGCGATGCAGCAGATCCTCCGCCAGATCGAAATCGCCGCTTCCTCACGCTCGAACGTGCTGATCGGCGGTGAAACCGGCACCGGCAAGGAACTGATCGCGCGCGCCATCCACGACGCAAGCCTGCGCAGCGACGGCCCGTTCATCCGCGTGAACTGCACCACGCTTTCGCGCGCGGAATCCGAAAGCGAACTGTTCGGCGATCTTGCGCGCGATCGCACCGGGCGCATCGAACTGGCCGACGGCGGCACGCTCTATCTGGAAGAGGCCGGCGACCTGCCGCCGGAAGCACAGGAGCGGCTGTTGCAACTTCTCGAAACCGGCGAGTTTCCCTCGCACGGAGAGATGCGCAAGCTGGACCTGCGCGTGGTTGCTTCCAGCAGCCGCGACCTCAAAGCCGCAGCGAAGCGCGGCAGCTTCCGGAGCAATCTTTACTATCGGCTCAATGTGATTGCGATCGAAACGCCGGCGCTGCGCGAGCGGCGCGAGGATATTCCGCTGCTCGCTGCGCATTTTCTTTCCGGGGTCAACCGCAAGCTGCGTGTCTCTTCGGCACTGCGTATTTCCGAGGCCGACATGAAACGGCTTTCGCAATATGCCTGGCCCGGTAACGCACGCGAATTGCAGAACGTGATCGAGCGCGGTGCGATCCTCGCGCGCGGCGGCCAGATCCGCATCGACCTGCCCGAGCAAATCCCGGCGTATCATGTTGCCAATGCCGCGGCGCAAGTCGTTACCGAAGACGGCCGGCGCGACCGCGACCGCGCCAATATTCTCGCGGCGCTGGAAGCCTGCGGCGGCAAGATCTTCGGTCACGGGGGTGCCGCCGAACTTCTCGGCGTGAAGCCGACCACGCTCGCCTCGCGCATCAAGTCGCTCGGCATTCGCTACCGCAAGGTATCGCCCCGCGAGCCGCGGCCGCATTAACGCTCTGCCGATAGCGCCGCCACCCGTATCGCTCGGGAGCTTCCGGGGTGTCGGCGACCCTGTATAGTCCGGCCCCTATTCTCCGCTGGTCAGCCTTTCCGATGAAACAAATCGCCGAAGTCCTGCGCGTATTCTACGCGCTCGCAGTCCCTTACTTTCGCTCCGAGGAAAAGTGGCGCGCCCGCTCGCTCCTCTTCGGGGTGATCGCGGCCGAGTTCGGCGTGGTCTATGCGCTGGTCGCCTTCAATCACTGGAACGCCTATTTCTTCAACGCGATCCAGAACCGCGACTGGAACGACTTCGTATTCTCGCTGCTGTTGTTTCTCGGCATCGCGCTCTGGACGGCCGCCGCCACCATGGCGCAGTTCTATTTCGGCCAGATGCTGATCATGCACTGGCGGCGCTGGATGACGGAGCAATATGTCAACCGCTGGATGGCGGACGGGCGGCATTACCGCATGCGCGTGCTCGGACACGATGTCGACAACACGCATCTGCGCATCGCCAACGACATTCTGATCTTCCTGCAGAAGACGCACGACCTCGGCTACAATTTCCTCGGCAGCCTGATCGCGCTGGTTTCCTTCGCCTATATTCTCTGGGGACTTTCCAGCGCCGCACCTTTCGTTCTTTTCGGCGTCGATCTCGCCTTCCCCGGCTATCTGTTCTGGATCGCGATCCTCTATGCCGCAATCGGCACACTGATAGCGCATTGGATCGGCAAACCCCTGATCGGCTACAATTTCAATCAGCAGCGCTTCGAGTCCGATTACCGCTTCGCGATCACGCGCAGCTGGGATCATTCCGAGCCGATCGCGCTGATGCGCGGCGAGAAGATCGAGCGTGGAATTTTAGGCGCGCGCTTCACCAGTCTCGTGCAGAACTGGACGCGACTGATCCGGCGGCAGTCGGGCCTGACCTTCTTCGTCACTGGCTACACGCAATGGTCGCTGGTGTTTCCGACGCTGGTCGCAAGCCCGGCTTATTTCATGGGCGCGATCCCGCTCGGCTCGCTGATGCAGGGTGCACTTGCGTTCCAGCGCGTCGATATCGCCTTCGCTTTCTTCCTGCATTCCTACGCGAAGATCGCGGAGTGGAAGGCTAGCATGGATCGTATCGCGCAACTCGACCAGGCGCTTCTGGAAGTCGACCGCCCGCAAGCCATGCCGCAGATCGAGTTGCGCGACGATGAGAAAGGCGAACTCGAAGTCAGCGATCTCTCGGTCACGCTGCCTTCGGGCAAGCCGATTGCAGCGCTGGACCGCCTGGTCCTGCAGCCGGG
>CAUJKG010000381.1 GCA_963205465.1 Pseudomonadota bacterium
CGCACACCCGCGCAACCGGCGGCGGCAGCGCCCGCGCCGAGTGTTAGTGACAGGCCTTCGCCATTCTCGCAGCCGGTCACGCCGCAGTCTGCCGCGCCAGCGCCGGAGACGGTTTCCGGTGCGGGCGAAACCACCACGGCACGTCCGCCGCGAGCGCCCCGGCCGCCGGTGCCGCCGCGGCCGAAAAGCGAAAAAGGCTTCGAAGAACAGTTCGGCACGCGCTGGGTGGTCTGGGTTGGTGGTCTGGCGCTCGCGCTCGGCGGCATCTTCCTGGTGCGCGCGTCGATCGAGGCCGGGCTGATCGGTCCCGGCATGCGGGTTTTCCTCGGCGGCCTGCTCGCAGCGGTGCTGGTCGCGGGCGGCGAATGGATGCGGCGGAAGGAAAACAAATCGAACGTCGCGGGTGTTGCGAGCGCGCATATCCCAAGCATCCTGACTGCGGCCGGTACGACGGTCGCTTATGCGACGGTCTATGCGGCTTACGCGCTCTACGGATTTCTTTCGCCTGCCGCGGCCTTCATCGCACTCGGCCTCGTCGCGCTGGCGACGCTTGCGGCGGCACTCCTGCATGGACCGATCCTCGCGGGGCTCGGTCTCGTCGGCGCCTATGTCGCGCCGATGCTGGTTTCTTCCGATGCGCCGAATTACTGGGCGCTCTATATCTATCTCGCCGTCGTCACCGCTGCGGCTTTCGCGCTGGCAAGGGCGCGGCTCTGGCGCTGGCTTGCGATCACGGCTGTCGCGTTCGCGGTGTTCTGGATGCTGCCGGGCATCGACGATTTCCTGCGCCAATCCCTGATGCCGCATGTCTTCCATGGCGTCGCCGGATACGCGCTTGCAGCGGCACTCATCGTTTCGGGACTGCTCTACGGACCCTCCGCGCAACCCGGCAAGGTCGATGGCATCTCGTCCGGGGCGCTTGCGGGCTATTTGCTTGCGGTCGCGTTCCTCGTGGTCGCGCGCAATCACGAAGCGCCCGCGCTCTATGCTTTCGCGCTGCTTGCGGTTGCGACGATTGCGATTGCATGGCGCACGGAATCTGCAACCGCCGCCGTGCCGGTTGCGGCGATCCTTACCGGCCTCGTGCTCGCGCAATGGGCGGTGGAGCTTCGCATCGAAAGTCCGCTGGCGGCACCCGGGCCGATTGCAGGCAACATTCCCGAACTGCCGCGCGCGACTTTCGGCTCGCATCTGTGGCTTGGTACGTTGCTGGCGGCAGCTTTTGGCGCAAGCGGTTTTCTCGCGCAGGCGCGCACGAAAAGCGCGATGCAATCGATCCTGTGGGCGGCGGCCGCGGTCCTTGCGCCGATCGCGATCATGGCGGCGCTCTATTATCGGATCGCAGTGTGGGAGCGCTCGGTTCCGTTCGCGGGCATCGCGGTCGCGCTTGCGGCGGCCTTTGCCTATGCGACGGAGATGCTGTCGCGGCGCGAAGCCAAACCCGGTTCGGCTTCAGCGGCCGCGATCTTCGCGACCGGCGCAATCATCTCGCTCGCGCTTGCGCTGACCTTCGCGCTGCAAAAAGGCTGGCTCACGGTTTCGCTCGCGCTGATGGCGGCCGGCATCGCTTACGTCGAAAGCAAGCGCGGACTGCCGTTCCTGCGCTGGCTGGCGGCGGCAGCTTGCGTGCTCGTGGCGGTGCGCGTCGGTTACGAGCCGCGCATCGTCGGCAATGACCTCGGCACCACACCGATCTTCAACTGGTTGTTGTGGGGGTACGGCGTGCCGGCGATTTCGTTCTGGGTGGCGGGATGGTTGCTGCGAAAGCGCAAAGACGATCTGCCGTCGCGTCTGGCGGACTCGCTCGCCATCGTCTTCACCGCGCTGTTCTTCTCGATGCAGATCCGTCACTACATCAACGGCGGCGATATTTATCGAAACGCGGTGCCGCTCGCGGAGCTTGCGCTGCATGTGATCGTAGGACTCGCGATGACCATCGGGCTCGAGCGCACGCGCATGGTGACGAAGAACATCGTGCACGATCTCGGCGCGTTGTTGATCGCGGCCTTGTCGTTCTGCGGCATCTATTTCGGATTGCTCCTGTTCGAGAATCCGTTCTTTACCGGCAGGCTGGTCGCGGGCAGCCGCACGATCAACCTCGTGACGCTCGGCTATCTTCTGCCTGCGATTCTCACCGGCATTCTCGCGGTGGTTTATCAAAAGACGCGCAA
Source organism: Pseudomonadota bacterium (assembly GCA_963205465.1). Lineage (GTDB taxonomy): Bacteria > Pseudomonadota > Alphaproteobacteria > Rhizobiales > Xanthobacteraceae. Next base: position 2,172 of record CAUJKG010000381.1, read on the forward strand.
CGAGTGGTGGCGAGGTTTCGCCGGCATCACCGCGGTCGTGCTGGCGATGGCCTATCTCACGCTGCAGGTGCGCTTCTTATTTCAGGGGCCGCGGCTCGACCGCTTCGGCGCGAGCGATGCGGAGCTCTACACTTATTCGGCGGTCTGGCTCGTCTTCTCGGTGGTGCTCCTGTTGATCGGGATCGTCCGCAAATCGCAGGCGATCCGGCTGGCGTCTGCCGCGGTGCTGCTGCTCACCATCGCCAAGGTCTTCTTCATCGACCTTGCGGGGCTCACCGGCGTATGGCGGGCGCTTTCCTTCATCGGGCTCGGGGCCGTGCTGGTCGGGATCGGGCTCCTCTACCAGCGGCTTTTGTTCCCGAAAAAGACGCCGCCAGCGGACGCGATCCCGCAAACCGAATCTTAAGGCTTACAGCGCGTTAATCGCCTGTGGAGAAGCCGCGCTTTTGCGCGGCCGCTCGCTGTTTGCCGCTTCGTGTTCGTTGACGACCATAGGGTCCCATGTTATCCCAAATTATCCCGCTCCGGTGCGAGGCCGATCCGGTGGTGTGGCGAGATGAGTGCTCGCCGCTCCTGAACTCGCGCGCTTTTGGAGACGGGGGGTGTCGTTGCGTCCGGTGTTCCGATGAACCGCTTTTTGTCGACATTCACGATGCGACTGGACGCCAAAGGCAGAGTCTCCATTCCCGCGCCGTTCCGTGCCGTGCTTGCGCGCGACGGGCACGAAGGCTTGCACTGTCATCCGGCGCTCGACCGGCAGGCGGTGGACGCGGGCGGCTCGGCGCTGATTGCGGAAATCGAATCTCTGATCGATCGCTATCCGCCGTTCTCGGAGGAGCGCGAGGAATTCTCGGCAGCCTTGTTCGGTCGCAGCGAGACGCTGAAGCCCGACTCGGAAGGCCGCATCCTGCTGACCGAAACGCTGAAGGAACACGCGCAGATCACGGACGCGGTGACCTTCGTGGGTCTTGGCCACAAGTTCCAGATGTGGGAGCCCGAGCGCTTCCGCAGCCATCTTACGGAAGCGACCGAGAAAGTGCGCGCCTTCAAGCGGGCACTCGGTGCTTCAGGAAAACCTTCCGGAGCTCCGGGGTGATTGCGAGCCGCAGCAGCCCGGAAACGGGCGCTGCTGGCGGACCGGCTCGCCATCTTCCTGTGATGCTCCGGGAGGTCGTCTCCTCCCTCAAACCCAAAGACGGCGGCAAATATATCGACGCGACCTTCGGCGCGGGCGGCCATACCCGTGCGCTGCTGGAAGCCGCGAATTGCCGCGTGCTCGCGTTCGATCGCGATCCGCGCACGGTTGCCGATGCTTTCGGCGCGGTCGCCGAATTCGGCGGCCGTCTCACGGTGGTGGAAGCGCCGTTCTCCGAAATGCTGGAAATCGCGCCGCGCCATGGCTTCGATCAGGCCGATGGCGTCTTGTTCGACTTCGGCGTGTCTTCGATGCAGCTCGACGAGGCGGAACGCGGCTTCTCGTTTCGCTTCGACGGGCCGCTCGACATGCGCATGAGCGCGAGCGGTATAAGCGCTGCCGATGTCGTCAACGAATACGGCGAGCGCGAACTCTTCCGCATCATCTCCGTGCTCGGCGAGGAGAAGAAAGCGAAGTTCGTGGCGCGCGCCATCATCGACGCGCGCAAGGAAAAGCTGTTCGAGCGCACCGGCGAACTCGCCAAGGTGGTGCGCGAGGCAATCCATTCGAAGCCCGGCGACATCGATCCAGCGACGCGCACGTTTCAGGCGCTGCGCATCTATGTGAACGACGAACTCGGCGAGATCGGCAAGGGCCTGCTCGCGGCGGAGCAGTTGCTGAAAGCGGGCGGGGTGCTCGCGGCGATCTCGTTCCATTCGCTCGAAGACCGGCTGGTGAAGACCTTCATCCAGGCCCGCTCGCAGGTGCCGGCAACGTCGCGCCACGCGCCCGAAGTGAAAGCGGCACCGCTCAGTTTCCGCAGCGTGCAGCGCAAGGCGCTGACCGCGGGCGAAGAAGAACTCAAAATCAATCCGCGCGCGCGTTCGGCGAAGCTGCGCGTTGCCGAGCGCACGGATGCGCCGGCGCGAGGCGACGATCCGCTCGCCGCGTTGCTCGATCCTATTCCTTCGCTCGACCGGGAGCCGCGCTGATGTTGCGATTGCTGCACTGCCTGATGGTGCTCGGCCTGATCGGCTGCGCGGGCTATGTCTATGACATCAAGTACCGCGCGACCGGCGAAGCGCAGCAGGCGCAGAAACTGCGCAACGAAATCCGCGCCGAGAAGGACCGCATCGCACAGGCGCGCGCCGACTGGGCGCGGCTTTCTTCGCCCGACCGGGTTCAGGAACTTGCGGCACGGCATCTGAAAATGGCGCCGATCAGCCCGCGCCGTTTCGGCAGTGTCGCGGCGATCCCGGAGCGTCCGGCGCCGGTCGATGCCATCGGCACCATGCTGGACAAACTCCCGCAGGAAGAGCCGGATCGGATGCCGACCGGCTCGGTGGAGCAGCAGTAATGAGTTTTCTTGCGCGCCTTGGTTCGGCGATGTCGCATCTGTCATTGCGCAAGCAGGGCAGCGGTGTTGCCCGCACGCGTATCGGGTTGCTGCTTCTGGCCTTTGCCTGCGTCTACATGGTGATCGCGGGACGGCTGGTTTATCTCGGCTTCGCGACGGAATCCGCTTCGCAAAAAGCGCGCGCGGCGGAAGCCGTGGCGCAGGCGCGGCCCGACGTTTACGACCGCAAGGGCCGCCTGATCGCGACTGACGTGCGCACGCCGTCGCTCTTCGCCGAGCCGCAGCGCATCATCGATGTCGATGAAGCGACCGATCTCCTCCTGAAGACGCTGCCCGATCTCGACCGCGGCGAGCTGAGTGCGCGGCTGCGCTCGAAGCGTTACTTCGCCTGGCTTCGCCGCGAAATCACGCCGGAGCAGCAGCGCGCGATCTATCGCCTCGGCCTGCCGGGCATCGGCTTCCTGAAAGAATACAAGCGCGTCTATCCGAACAACCAGTTGGCCGCGCATGTGCTCGGCCAGGTCAATGTCGACAACCAGGGCATTCTCGGTCTCGAAAAGTGGATCGATACGCGAGGACTCGGCGCGCTGCATCAGGCGGGCTTTGCCACCAACCATAATCTTCAGCCGGTCGAGATTGCGCTCGATCTCGATGTGCAGCAGGCGGTTCGCGACGAACTCCTTGCCGGCAAGGCCCGCTTCAAGGCGCAGGCCGCGAACGCGCTTGTGGTCGATGTGAACACCGGCGAGATCGTGTCGATGGTTTCGCTGCCGGACTTCGATCCGAACAAGCCGAGTTCGCCGAAAGACCCGGCGCGGTTCAACCGGCTCATGACCGGCGTGTTCGAAATGGGCTCGACCTTCAAGGCGCTGACCATGGCGATGGCGCTCGATAGCGGCAAGGTCACGCTTGCCTCGCGCTTCGATGCGACGCATCCGCTGAAATACGGGCGGCACACGATCCACGACTTCCATGCGCAGCGCCGCGTGCTCACGGTGCCGGAGATCTTTACGTATTCGTCGAACATCGGTTCGGCGCGTATTGCACTTTCGCTTGGTGTCGACGAGCACAAGGCGTTCCTGAAGAAGATGGGGCTCCTTGACCGGCTGCGCACCGAACTCCCCGAGAGCGCGATGCCGCTCGTTCCCAATCCCTGGAAAGAGATCAACACGGTCACGATTGCCTTCGGTCACGGACTTTCGGTGACGCCGTTGCAGGCGGTGGCCGCGACCGCCGCGCTCATCAACGGCGGGTATTTGATCCAGCCGACCTTCCTGCGCCGCACCGAAGCGGAAGCGAAGGCGAACGCGCCGCAGGTCGTCAAGCGTTCGACCTCCGACATGATGCGCTATCTGATGCGCCTCAACGCCGAAGTCGGCAGTGCCCGGCGCGCGGAAGTCGAAGGCTATTTCGTCGGCGGGAAAACCGGCACCTCGGAAAAGGTCGAGCGCGGCCGCTATTCCAAGAACAAGTTGCTGACCTCGTTCATGGGCGTGTTCCCTTCGGACAAGCCGCGCTATCTCGTGCTGGTCATGCTCGACGAACCCAAGCGCGAGGAAGGCGCTGCGGCCGCGACCGCCGGTTTGAACGCAGCACCCATCGCGGGCAAGATCATCGCGCGGATCGCGCCGCTCCTGGGTGTCGAGCCGCGCATCAACCTGCCGACCGCGCAGAGCATGTTGCAGTTGCGGAACGCTGCGAATTAGTGACCGCGCCTGCCAGGAAGGATCATGGCGCAGATGTTCGAGCTTCGCGATCTGATCGGCACGGACGCGCCGGAGAATCTGCTCGTCGCCGGAATCACCGCCGACAGCCGCAAGGTGGCGGCGGACTTCGCCTTCTTCGCGATTGCCGGTGCCAAAGCCGATGGAGCGCGCTTCGCGAATGATGCGGTTGCACGCGGCGCGAGCGTCGTGATTGGCGAGGGCGAACGCCCCGCGGAACTGCTTGCGCGCATTCCTTATGTGCGCGTCGCCGACGTGCGCCGGGCGCTGGCGCTGGCTGCGGCGAGCGTATTTCCGAAGCAGCCGCAAACCATCATCGCCGTGACCGGAACGAACGGAAAAACGTCCGTTGCTGCTTTCGTGCGACAGATCTGGGCTGCGAGTGGCGCGCAGGCCGCGAGCATTGGCACCATCGGGCTGGTCTCACCGAACGGCGAGACCAGCGGCAGTCTGACCACGCCCGATCCCTTGTCGCTGCATGAACTGTTCGACCGGCTCGCGCGCGAAGGCGTGACGCATATGGCAATGGAGGCATCCTCGCACGGCCTCGACCAGCGCCGCCTCGACGGCGTGCGCCTTACGGCCGGGGCCTTCACCAATCTCACGCGCGATCATCTCGATTATCACAAGACGTTCGACGACTATCGCGCGGCAAAGATGCGCCTCTTCGAGACGCTGCTTCCCGCAGGCGCTGGGGCGGTTGCCGACGCCGACGAGGAAGATGCTGCCCGCGTCGAGGAAATCGCGAAGCGAAGAGGGCTGCGCTATTTCAGCGTCGGCAAGGCGGGACGCGATCTCCAATTACTCGCAAGCGAGATCGATGGTTTTGCGCAGCGGCTCCAAATTCTCGCGACGGGAAAAACGTATTCCGTGAAGCTGCCGCTGGTCGGCGCGTTTCAGGTTTCGAACGCGCTGGTCGCGGCGGGGTTGGCCATCGTTACCGGAACCGACGTTGCACGGGCGCTCTCTGCGCTCGAACATCTCAAAGGTGCTTCGGGCCGTCTGGAGTTTGCCGGCGAGAAGAACGGTGCGCCGATCTTCATCGATTACGCACATACGCCGGACGCGCTGGAGAATTCGCTCGCGGCATTGCGGCCTTATGTGCGCGGCAAGCTCGCGGTCGTGTTCGGCGCAGGCGGCGATCGCGATGCGGGAAAACGTCCCTTGATGGGGGCTGCGGCGGCGAAGCATGCCGATCAGGTCTATGTCACCGACGACAATCCGCGCAACGAAGACCCGGCGCTGATCCGCCGCGCGATCTTGCAGGAAGCGCCGGGCGCCACCGAGATCGGCGATCGCGCGGAAGCAATCCGGCAGGCGGTGCAGGCATTGCAGGCGGGCGATGTGCTGCTCGTTGCCGGCAAAGGTCACGAAACCGGCCAGATCCTGCGCGACCGCATTGTGCCTTATACGGATCACGACGCGGTCAAGGCCGCGCTGAAGGGCGAATGATGAGCGGGCCAGGGCTTTGGACGGCGCAGGAACTGGCGCAGGCGACACGCGGCCGTCTGCAAGGCAACGTCCGGGAATCCGTTACCGGTATTTCCATCGACACGCGCACGCTCGCGCCCGGCGAAGCCTTCTTCGCGATCAAGGGCGACCGGCTCGACGGCCATGATTACGTTGCGGCAGCACTTGAGAAGGACGCGGCGCTTGCGGTGGTCGAGGAAGCGGCCGCTGGAAAATTTCCGGGTGGTGCAGCACTCCTGATCGTCGATGACACGCTTGCCGCCATGCGCGATGCGGGTGCGGCTGCGCGTGCGCGCTCGCATGCGCAAATCATCGCCGTCACTGGTTCTGCGGGAAAGACCGGCACCAAGGAAGCGTTGCGGCTCGCGCTCAGCCCAAGCGGCGAGATGCATGCGTCGAGCGCGTCTTTCAATAATCACTGGGGCGTGCCGCTTTCGCTCTCACGGCTTTCGCGCGACGCAAAATTCGGCGTGTTCGAAATCGGCATGAACCACGCGGGCGAGATCACACCGCTCGTGCAACTGGTGCGGCCGCAGGTTGCGATCATCACCACCATCGAGCCGGTGCATCTGGAATATTTCTCCGGCATCGAGGCGATCGCGGATGCCAAGGCGGAAATCTTTGTCGGCATCGAGCCCGGCGGTGCCGGGATCCTCAATCGCGATAACAGCCAGTTCGCGCGGCTTGCGGCGGCGGCCAAGGCAGCCGGTGTCTCGCGCGTCGTCAGCTTCGGCACGGACAAGAAATGTGACGCGCGGATGCTCGAGATCGCCTTGCAGGACGATTCCTCCACCGTGCATGCAGATATTCTCGGCGAGGCGCTGATGTTCAAGTTAGGCGCGCCGGGGCGGCATCTCGCCATGAATGCGCTGGCGGTGCTTGCAGCGGCAAAGATCGCCGGCGCCGATCTTGCGAAAGCGGCAATCGCACTCGGCAATCTCGTGCCGCCGGCGGGGCGTGGACTTAGGATGCCGCTACGTCTTCCGGGCGGCGAGGGCCTTCTGATCGACGAGAGCTATAACGCGAACCCCGCTTCGATGCGGGCTGCGATCGACGTGCTTTCCCGCGCGCCGGTGGGGCAGCCGGGGCGGCGGATCGCCGTGCTCGGCGACATGCTCGAACTCGGAGCGGAGGCGACGCTACGGCATGCGGAACTCGCGGAAAGTTTAGCAGCCGGGAAGATCGATCTGGTTTACTGCTCTGGCCCGCTGATGCGTTCGCTCTGGGAAGCGCTTCCCTCGGCGCTGCGGGGAGGCTATGCGGAGAATGCTGCGGCGCTCGAGCCGCAGGTACTCGCCGCGTTGCAGGGCGGGGACGCCGTGATGATCAAGGGATCCAACGCGAGCGGCATGGGCAAAATCGTCAAGTCGCTGATGCAGAAATTCGGCGCGGTCGCGCCGCTGAAGAATCCGGCCTGAGGAGGCCCGCTTGTTTTATTGGCTTTCGCAATTCTCCGACGTCATTCCCGGTTTCAACGTCTTTCGTTACATCACCTTCCGCGCCGGCGGCGCGGTGATCACGGCACTTCTGTTCGTATTCCTGTTCGGGCCGAGCATCATCGCGCTCTTGCGCGTGAAGCAGGGCAAGGGTCAGCCGATCCGCGAGGACGGGCCTGCTTCGCATCTGATCACGAAGAAGGGAACGCCGACCATGGGCGGGCTCATGATCCTTTCGGGCCTCATCGTCTCGACGCTGTTGTGGGCGAATCTCACGAATCCCTATGTCTGGGTCGTGCTCGGCGTGACCGTCTCGTTCGGCGCGATCGGCCTTTACGACGACTATCTGAAAGTGACGCGGCAGACGCATGCCGGGTTCTCGGCGCGCATGCGGCTTCTGATCGAAGTCGTGATCGCGGCCGCCGCGCTTTACGCGATCACGCGGATTGCTAATCCCTCGACCGCTTATTCGCTCGCGGTGCCGTTCCTGAAAGATATCTACATCTATCTCGGCTGGGGCATTGTTGCCTTC
>CAUJKG010000382.1 GCA_963205465.1 Pseudomonadota bacterium
CGTGGGATTATTACAAGGTGCTGCGGACCATTCCGGCCAAAGACGCCGTGCAACCGCTTGCCGACAGCAAGTGCGCGCTCGTGAAGAAATAAGTCAGAAGCGAAAGGGCCGGCGGGAGGCTCACGCCTTCTTGAGAAAGGAGGCGACCAGCTTCTTCTCGCCGGCCTTGTCGAACTCGACGATCACCTTCGTGCCTTCGACTTCCATGATCTCGCCATAGCCGAACTTTTCGTGGAACACACGGTCGCCGATTTCGAAGTCGGCGGCAGGACCGCTGGAGCGCGCGAGAATTTCGCCATCGATCGTGACCGGCCCACGGTTATATCCGCGGCGCTGTTCGGAGAATCCGCCGCCGCGGCGCTGCTGTGCGCGCTGCCATCCCGGTGTCGAATAGCCCGACGTGAACGGCTCGGCGCGGTCGAAGCGGCTCTGGATCTGCGCGGCATAACTGCCGCCGCCATCGACTATCTCGATATGCTCTTCCGGCAATTCGTCGAGGAAGCGGCTCTTGAGATTCGAATTCCACATGCCATGCGTCAGCCGCCGCGAGGCATAGGAGATATAGGCGCGTTGCTTCGCCCGCGTGAGGCCGACATGCGCGAGCCGCCGCTCTTCCTCGAGCCCAGCCTGCCCGCTTTCGTCGAGCGAGCGCTGATGCGGAAGAATGCCTTCCTCCCAGCCCGGCAGGAACACGGTGTCGAACTCGAGCCCCTTGGCCGAATGCAGCGTCATCAGGTTGACGGCATCGACCTCGCCGCCTTCGATGGTATCCATCACCAGTGAGACATGCTCGAGAAAGCCCTGCATGTTCTCGAACTGCTCCATCGAGCGCACGAGTTCCTTGAGGTTTTCCAGCCGGCCCGCAGCCTGCGCCGACTTGTCGTTCTTCCACATCTCCGTGTAACCGGACTCATCGAGCACGATGCGGGCAAGCTCGGTGTGCGGGCTTTTTTCAAGCTCGACGCGCCAGCGGTCGAATTGTGCGATCAGGTCGCGCAATGAGCCGCGGGGCTTCGGCTTCAATTCATCGGTCGAGGAAATCACGCGAGCCGCTTCCAGGAGCGGCACTTCATGCTGGCGCGCATAATCATGCAGCATCTGCATCGTGGTGTCGCCCAAACCCCGCTTCGGCACGTTGACGATCCGCTCGAAAGCGAGCCCATCCGCCGGCGACACGATCACACGGAAATAAGCGAGCGCGTCGCGAATTTCCTGCCGCTCGTAGAAGCGCGGACCACCGATCACGCGATACGGTAACCCGAGCGTGATGAAGCGCTCTTCGAGTTCGCGCATCTGGAACGACGCGCGGACTAAAATGGCGATATCGGAGAGCTTGTGCTGCTTGCGCTGCAACTGCTCGATCTCCTCGCCGATCTGGCGGGCCTCCTCGCCCGAGTCCCAGCTATCGGTGATCTTGATCGGCTCACCCGGCTCGTCCTCGGTGCGGAGCGTCTTGCCGAGACGGCTTTTGTTCCTCGCAATCAGATGCGAGGCGGCGCCGAGAATATTGGCGGTCGAGCGATAATTGCGCTCGAGCCGGATCACCTTCGCACCGGGAAAATCCTGTTCGAAACGCAGGATGTTATCGACGTCCGCGCCGCGCCAGCCATAGATCGACTGGTCGTCGTCGCCGACGCAGCAGATGTTGCGCGTGCCCTGCGCCAAAAGCCGCAACCACAGATATTGCGCGACGTTGGTGTCCTGATATTCGTCGACCAGCATGTAGCGGAAGCGCTGCTGATATTGCGCGAGCACCTCGGCATTGTTCTGAAACAGGCGAAGATTTTCCAGCAGCAGGTCGCCGAAGTCGACCGCGTTCAGCACCTTCAGCCGCTGCTGATATTGAACGTAAAGCTCCTTGCCTTTTCCGTTCGCGAACGACATGGCCTCGCCCGCCGGCACCTGATCGGGGCCAAGGCCGCGGTTCTTCCAGCCGTCGAGATAACCGGCAAAGAGCCGCGCGGGCCAGCGCTTCTCATCGATATTCGCCGCTTGCAAAAGCTGCTTGATGAGGCGGATCTGATCGTCGGTATCGAGAATGGTGAAGTTGGGATTCAAGCCCACGAGTTCGGCGTGACGCCGCAGGATCTTCGCGCCGATGGAGTGGAACGTGCCCATCCACGGCATGCCCTCGACGATATCGCCGACCATGTGGCCGACGCGCTCTTTCATTTCGCGCGCGGCCTTGTTGGTGAAGGTGACCGAGAGAATGTTCGAGGGCCGCGCCCGGCCGGTCGCGAGCAGATGCGCGATCCTCGTCGTCAGCACGCGCGTCTTGCCCGTGCCCGCACCGGCAAGCACCAGCACCGGACCGTCGAGCGTCTGCACCGCCTCCAGTTGCTCGGGATTCAGTCCCGCAAGATAGGGTGCCGGCCGCGACGGCGCGGAAGCGCGCGGCGCCGGAACCGGCATTTCGTCGAGTGGAAACGGTTTGAATTGCGGATCGGCCACGAGCGCTTTCGGATTTTTGTGATTCTGAGAGGAAAATGGCATCGCAGGTGCCATTTGGCGAGGGTCGAGGCCCAAATGCCGCGGAAATTGCGGCGTAAATAGGCGCTGCCAGCACTTCCTGCTATGCCGGGAAGGAACCGGAGTCGTCAAATTACCCGCATGTTCGAAGCGAAATTCCAGACCTTCACGGACGAAGGCGACAAGACCCAATCCGGCGCGCGGCTCAAAGCGCTTCGCGCGGAACTTCGGAGACAGGGCCTCGACGCCTTCCTCTTCTCGCGCGCCGACGAGCATCAGAACGAATATGTGCCGCCTTCGGAAGAACGCGTGGCCTGGCTCACGGGCTTCACCGGCTCGGCAGCCGTTGTCGCGGTACTTGCCGACAAGGCCGCACTCTTCACCGACGGCCGCTACACGCTGCAGGCCAAAGACCAGATCGATGGCAAGCTGTTCTCGATCGAACACATGGTCGAGAAACCCGCGAGCAAATGGCTTGCCGAAAATCTCCCGGCCGGAGCCGTGCTCGGCTACGACCCCTGGCGCACCACCGCCGATGGCGTCGAGCGGCTGGAAAAGGCGGCGAAGGAATCCGGCAGCCGGCTTGCGCCGGTCAAGGAAAACCCGATCGATAAAATCTGGAGCGACCGTCCCGCCCCGCCGCTGACACCGGTGGTGCTCCATGGCCTCCAGTATTCCGGCGAAGAGGCGGAGAAGAAGATCGCGCGCATCCGCGAAGTGCTGGCGAAGGAAAAGATCGGCGTCGCCGTGCTTTCCGATCCCGCCTCGATTGCCTGGACCTTCAACATTCGCGGCAACGATGTCGCGCATACGCCGCTGCCGCTCTCCTGGGCGATCCTGCCGCGCGAGGGCGAACCGCAGTTGTTCATCGACAGCCGCAAGCTCTCCAACGAAGTACGTGACGCGCTCGCCGCCCTCGCCGATATACGCGAACCGCGCGAACTCGAAGTCGAACTGCACGAAGCCGCGCGCGGCAAAACCGTGCGGCTCGATTCCGCGACCGCACCGTCAAGGCTCGCGGAAATCGTGAAAGCCGCTGGCGGCAACATTTCCAAGGGCAGCGATCCGGTTACGAACCTCAAAGCGATCAAGAACGAAGCCGAGATCGCGGGGATGCGCGCGGCGCACTTGCGCGACGGCGCCGCGCTCACGCGCTATCTCGCCTGGCTGGATCGCGAAACGCCGGGCGGCAACATTTCCGAGATCGATGCGGTAGCCGCGCTCGAAACCTTTCGCCGCGAAACCGGCGTGCTCAAGGACATCTCCTTCCCGACCATTTCCGGCGCAGGGCCGAACGGCGCGATCGTGCACTACCGCGTCACCGAAGCGACCAATCGCAAGCTCAAGAGCGGCGAACTCTTTCTCGTCGACAGCGGCGCGCAATACGAAGACGGCACCACCGATGTCACCCGCACCGTCGCCATCGGCGAACCTACGCAAGAAATGCGCGAGCGCTTCACGCTGGTGCTCAAGGGGCACATCGCGGTCGCGCGTGCGACCTTCCCGGAAGGCACCAGCGGCGCGCAACTCGATCCCTTCGCGCGGCGCGCGTTGTGGGAAGCGGGGTTGGACTTCGACCACGGCACCGGCCACGGCGTCGGCAGCTACCTTTCGGTGCATGAAGGTCCGGCGCGCATCTCGAAGCTCGGCAACACACCACTCCTGCCCGGCATGATTCTCTCGAACGAGCCTGGCTATTACAAAGCCGGCGGCTATGGCATCCGCATCGAAAACCTGTTGCTGGTCGAACCGCGCAAACAGGGCATTGAAAAGCCGCTGCTCGGTTTCGAAACGCTGACCTTCGCGCCCATCGATCTCCGGCTCATCGAGCCTACTTTGCTTTCCTTTGAAGAGATCGCCTGGCTCAACGGCTATCACGCGCAAGTGCGCGAGAAGATCGGCAAGCAGATCGACCCGCAGGACGGCATCTGGCTCGAACAGGCGACCGCGCCCATTGTCTCCTGACGTGCGGAACTCTCGGAAACGAGACGCGTTACCTCTCGGGATGGCAATAGACACGAGAGGCGCTCATGCTTTCGACGATCCTGATCGTACTATTGATTCTGATTCTGATCGGCGCCCTGCCGCGCTGGGGCTACAGCACGAACTGGGGCTATGGCCCCGGCGGCTTAGTCGGCGTGATTCTGATCATCGTGATCGTATTGGCGCTGGCGGGAAGGATTTAGGTTGGCACTCACAGTTCGCGAGGCTCGTTTAAGCTCACCTTCCTCACCATGAGACTACTGTTGTCATTCCGGATCGCCGCGGAGCCTGTCATCGGGCGCGCGCAAGCGCGGCCCGTTGGCGGCGTCCGGAATGACAAGGTCTTATTACTTCTTCCCAATCAACTTGAACCAGTCGTCCTCGCTCAGCACCGCAACGCCGTGCTTCTGCGCTTCTTTCAGCTTCGACCCCGCACCAGGGCCGGCGACCACGTAGTCCGTTTTCTTCGAGACTGAACCGGCGACCTTCGCACCCAGCCGCTCAGCCATGGCTTTCGCTTCGTCGCGGGTCATCTGCTCGAGCGCGCCGGTGAAAACCACCGTCTTGCCGGAAACGGCGCTATCCTTCGCGACCGCCTCCATCGGCTCGATCTCGATTTCAGCGAGCAGCGCGTCGAGCGCTTTCATGTTCTTCTTTTCCTTGAAGAACTCGACCACCGCTTCGGCCACGATCTCGCCGATGCCGTTCACGTTATTCATTTCCGCCAAAGCATCCGCGTCACCTGCGCCCGAAGCAAGCGCCGCCTCGCGCAGCGCTTCCATGGTGCCGTAGTGACGCGCGAGCCTTGTCGCGTTGGTCTCGCCGATATGGCGGATGCCCAGCGCAAACAACACGCGATTGAACGCGATCTTCCGCCGCACATTGATTGCATCAAACAGATTGCGCACCGAGGTCGCGCCGAAGCCCTCTTCGTTCTCGAGCTTGATTTTTCCGTTGCGCTTTTCCAGCGTGAAAATATCGGCGGGCTGCCGCACCCAGCCCTTCTCGAAGAAGAACTCGATCTGCTTTTCCCCGAGTCCGTCGATATCGAAGGCATTGCGCGACACGAAGTGAATGAGCGTCTGCACCTCCTGCGCCGGGCAGACGAGCCCGCCGGTGCAGCGGCGGTCGACCTCGCCGTCCTCGCGCACGGCATGGCTGCCGCAGATCGGACAGGTTTTCGGACACTCATATTGCTTCTTGCCGCGCGGCTTGTCCTCGACGACGCCGAGCACCTGCGGGATCACGTCGCCCGCGCGCTGGATCGTGACGGTATCGCCGACCCGCACGCCGAGCCGCTCGATCTCGTCCTCGTTGTGCAGGGTCGCGTTCTGCACCACAACGCCACCGACCGTGACGGGCTCGAGCTTCGCGACCGGCGTCAGCTTGCCGGTGCGGCCGACCTGAATCTCGATCGCCTTGACGATGGTGGTGGCCTTCTCGGCCGCGAATTTATGCGCAATCGCCCAGCGGGGGCTGCGCGAAACGAAGCCAAGCCGCTCCTGCCAATCCAACCGGTCCACTTTGTAGACCACGCCGTCGATATCGTAAGGCAGCTTCGCCCGCTCACTCTCGATCTTGCGGTAATGCGCGAGCAGTTCTTCCACGCTCCGGCATTTCACCATAAGCGCGTTAACCGGCAGGCCCCAGCGCTTCATCATGGCGACCGATTCCGATTGCGTATCAGCGGGCGGATGGCTCGCCTCACCCCAGGTATAGGCGAAGAATTTCAGAGGCCGCTGCGCCGTCATGTTCGGATCGATCTGGCGGAGCGAACCGGCCGCAGTGTTGCGCGGATTGACGTAAAGGGCTTTGCCTTCCTGCTCCTGCCGCTTGTTCAGCGCGAGGAAGTCTTCTTTCGTCATGTAGACTTCGCCGCGCGCCTCGAACACGTCCGGCACGCCCTTGCCTTTGAGTTCGTGCGGAATGTCCTTGATGGTGCGGATGTTAGCGGTGACGTCCTCGCCTTCCGCGCCGTCGCCGCGCGTCGCCGCCACCGCAAGTTTGCCTTGCTCGTAACGGATCGAACAGGAAAGTCCGTCGATCTTGGGCTCGGCGGTAATGACGAGGTCGTCTTTCTCGGAAAGACGCAGGAACCGCCGGACCCGCTCCACGAAATCGGTGACGTCCTCCGCGCTGAAGGCGTTGCCGAGCGAAAGCATCGGCACCGCGTGGCGGACTTTCTTGAACTTCCCCGAAGGTGCCGCGCCGACCTTGTGTGAAAGGCTGGTCAGCGTGCGCAGATCGGGAAACGCCAACTCGATCGCCTCGTAGCGGCGGCGCAGCGCATCGTAGTCGGCGTCCGAAATCGTCGGCTTGTCCTGCTGGTAATAGCGCCGGTCGTGCTGCTCGATCTGCAGTTCGAGGCGCACATGTTCGGCCTTCGCCTCTTTCAGCGAGAGCGCTTCGACCGGCTTTTCGCCGGCGGGTTTTGCCTTCTTCGCCATCTCAAAAACTACGCCGCCGCACCTGCGATCAGGCGGTCGGCGGCCTTGCGGGCTTCGTCGGTCACGTCGGCGCCCGAGAGCATGCGCGCCACTTCCTCGCGGCGACGCTTTTCATCGAGCGGCACGATCCTGGTCGAAACGCGCTTTCCGCCGCCGGTCACATCTTTCGCGACCATGAAGTGATTGGCCGCGCGTGCCGCCACCTGCGGCGCGTGGGTCACGGTCAGGACCTGCACCGTCTCAGCCAGCTTCGCGAGACGCGCGCCGATGGCGTCGGAAACCGCACCGCCGACGCCGGTATCGATTTCATCGAACACGAGCGTCGGCGCCGAACCGCGATCCGCCAGCACCACTTTCAGCGCCAGGAGAAAGCGCGCGAGTTCGCCGCCCGAGGCGACCTTCATCATCGGCCCGGGCCGCGCGCCGGGATTGGTGCGAACCCAGAATTCGACGCGGTCGATGCCGTCGGGGCCCGGTACCGCGGCATCGGTTTGGATCTCGGTGATGAACTCCGCGCGTTCGAGTTTCAAAGGCGGAAGTTCTTTCTTCACGGCCTTGTCGAGTTTTGCCGCCGCAGCCTTGCGCATGCCGGAAAGTTTTTCGGCCGCCGCGCGGAAATCCACTTCTGCTTGCTTTGCGGCAAGCTCCAGCGCCTTCAGTTTCTCTTCGCCCTTGTCGATGGACAGAAGATCGCCCGCGAAACGCTCGGCGACTTCCGGCAGCCGATCCACCGGCGAATTGTATTTGCGGCCCGCGGCGCGCAGCGCGAACAGCCGCTCTTCGTTGCGCTCGAGTTCGAGCGGATCGTAATCGGCAAACCGCAGCGCGGCCTCCAACCCGCTCCGCGCTTCCTCGATGGAATTGAGCGCAGCGGCAAGGGCTTTCGCCGGGCCGCCGACGATATCGCTGGCTTCCTGCTGCCGCCGCTCCAGCCGGCGCAGCGCCGAAGCAATCTGCGGCACGGCGGCATCGTTGCCGGAAATCGAATCCAGCGCGTCTTTCAGGTCGCCCGCGACCTTCTCCGCGCGCATGAGCGAAGCGCGGCGATCGGCGAGCGCGGTTTCCTCGCCGGGTTGTGGCGCGAGCTTGGTCAGTTCATCGACGGCGTTGCGGACGTAATCTTCGTCGCGCCGCGCCCGCTCCTGCCGCGCGCGCTCGGCGACCACTTTCGTTTCGGTTTCGCGCCATGCCTGCCACAGTCCGCGCGCTGTTTCGGCAAGCTCGCTACTGCCGCCGAAAGCATCGAGCAGATCGCGATGCGCCGCCGGATCGACCAGCGCGCGGTCATCATGCTGGCCGTGAATTTCCACGAGCCTGCCGCCGAGTTCGCGCAGCATCTGCACGCTCACGGGGCGGTCGTTGATGAAGGCGCGCGTGCGCCCGTCGGGAAACTGTACGCGCCGCAGGATCACGTCGCCGCCGTCTTCGGGGGCGAGATCGTTCGCGCGCAGAAACACCCGCGCCGGATGCTTCTTCGGCAAATCGAAAGCGGCGACCACTTGCCCCTGCTCGGCGCCGTCGCGCACGAGCCCCGCGTCGCCGCGGCCCCCAAGCGCGAGGGCAAAGGAGTCGAGCACGATGGATTTTCCAGCGCCGGTTTCGCCGGTCAGCACGGAAAGCCGGCCGGCAAAATCGACGTCCAGCCGGTCGATCAGAACGATGTCTCGGATAGAAAGATGCGCGAGCATGGAAAAACTGCCGGACCGGCGACTGCGATTCGGGCCAAAACTAGAGCGTTTTCGAGCGAAGTGGAAACCGGTTCGCGTGAAGAAAACGCGACAAAACAAAAACCCAGAAACGAAACGTGATTGAAGAAGAGCCGGTAGAAGCCGTCAATTCGCGACTGCAGACCGCGCGGGCCTAGCGGCGGATGCTCGCCCAGGCCTGGCTGATCCAGGAGCCCTTGTCTTCCCGCGGAACATTGCCGCCGGTGGTCACGAGGGCATAGGCGTCCTTGTACCAGGGGCTGTCCGGGAAGTTGTGGCCGAGCACAACCGCGGCAGTCTGCGCCTCGTTGACGATGCCGAGCGCGAGATAGCCTTCGACCAGACGCGCCAGCGCTTCTTCCACGTGCCGGGTGTTTTGATACTTGGTCACCACGGTTTTGAAGCGGTTGATTGCGCCGGCATAATTGCGCTGTTTCAGGTAGTAGCGCCCGGTGACCATCTCCTTGGCCGCGAGCTGATCGCGCGCGACCTCGATCTTGCGCCGTGCGCTGACCGCGTATTCGGTCTCCGGATATTTGCGGATGACTTCGCTCAGCGCTTCCATCGCGACTTCGGTGCGGCGCTGATCGAGTTCGATATTCGGGATTTCATCGAACAGCGCGGAAGCGGCGATGTATTGCGCATAAGCAGCGTCCGGGCTGCCGGGGTGCAGCGCCACATAGCGGCGCGCGGCGGTGACCGCCTCAGTATGCTGCTGGCCTTCGTAATAGGAATAGGCGGTCATCAGGAGCGACTTGCGGCCCCACTCCGAATAAGGATGCTGCCGGTCGACTTCCTCGAATTTCTTTGCCGCCGCGCGGAAATCCTTCTTGTTCAGAAGGGTCAGCCCCTCGTTATAGAGCTGGTCGGCCGGCCGCTCGGGAAGCAGTTCGTCGTTCTTCTTGTCGCCGCCCCAGAGATTGCTGAGGCTGTAGTCGCTCATGTTGAAGCTGGCGCAGCCGGCCATCGAAAGACCGAACGGCAGCACCACGAGCGCCCGAAGCGCGAGCGCGAAACCACCGTGGCGTAGCTTGCTGGACGACGACATCAGCATTCAAAACCATATTCTGCGGGGAAGACCGGCGGCCCTCCCTCGAGGCTTGCGTGGGAATAGCGAAAAACACGCGTCCCCGCTATGGCGCTAACGGCCGAATCCGCCGCGATTATGGCTGAAAAAGTTAAGAAAGGTCAGCGCGGTAGGCCGGAGCCACCTGCGCGCCGATTTCGGCATGGCCGCGGCGGCGGGTACGGACCGGCTCGGCTTCCACGATTGTCCAGGCGGAGCGGTCCGCCATCAGGGCCGCAACAATCGCGGCATTGAGCTTGTGACCGCCGCAGAAGGAGCGATAGCGGCCCAGGAGCGGCAGGCCCGCCATGGCAAGATCGCCGACCGCGTCGAGCGCCTTGTGACGCACGAACTCGTCGGCGTAGCGCAGCCCTTCCGGATTGAGCACGCGGTCGTCGGCAAGGCAGATCGTGTTGTCGAGCGAGGCGCCGAGCGCGAGACCCGCACCCCAGAGCTTCGACACGTCGCGCATGAAACCGAAGGTGCGCGCGCGGGAAAGCTCGTCGCGGAATACTTCCGGCGTCACCATGCCGGCGAAGCGCTGGCGGCCGATCGCGGCATGCTCGAATTCGATTTCGACTTCGACGCGGAAACCGGCGTCATAGGGCATGAGTTCGGCGGTCGCATTGCCGTTCTGCGCCTTGATCGGCTTCAGCACCTTGATGTAACGGCGCGGCGATTCCTGCTGCTCGATGCCGACTGCGTCGATCGCTTCGACGAAATTCGCGGAGCTGCCGTCAAAAGCCGGGATTTCGTCGCCTTCGACTTCGATCACCACGTTATCGATCCCGAGACCGGTGATCGCGGCCATCAGATGTTCGACGGTGGAGCATTTGGAGCCGTTGGTATCGCCGATGACAGTAGCGAAATCGGTATTACGAACGGCTTCGGGGCCCACCTGGATTTTTTTGCCGTGAAGTTTGAATACGATGCCCGTATTCGGCGCGGCCGGGAAAAGGCTGATGCGGCCAGGAGTTCCCGAATGCAAACCACGACCCGTAAGGTCAACGCGATCAGCGAGGGTCGATTGAAACTGAACTTGCATTCCCGCCGTAACGAAAGCCGATCAAAGAACTTGCCCGGCTTTTGCCCCAGTTGATTCCCCAGAGGCCAAGGCCACTTTTCCCCGTGGCTGCTTGGTGTTGGGGACACTACGCCCTCATTCACGAGGGACAAGTCACGCTTTCTTACGCTTTGTTACGGATTCTTGCCGGTTTCGTGGCCATTTTTCGCCATGATTTCAAGGGGCTGGCTCAACGCCTTCAAGCCCCTTTATCCACAGCCTCCAGGTCCCGGCAATCCACCTAAAAAGACGCCCCGGTTTTGGCCGGGGCGTCCTGATTCTGCGTTCGATTTCCTCGGCTTACGCCTGACGGCGGAGGAAGGCCGGGATTTCGAGATCATCCTGGCTTTCCGCGGCCCTGGCCGGACGGCTGCCCGGGTCGAGCAGGCTCCTGCCCTCCGGACGGCGAACCGTGGTTTCCGCCACCGGCTCGCGGCGAACCGCCTGCGGCGGAGCCATGTCGGCGGTGCCGCTGGATTCCTTCCGGCTGAAGCTCGAGGCGAGCTTTTCGAGCAGCGTCATCTGCCGCTTTTCAACGTGCTCGTCGGAGACTTCGACTTCGCGGGCACGCATCTGGTTCTGCGCCGGCACCGGGAATTCATCGATCCGCGGCATGCGGGCGCGGAACGGCGGACGCTCCGCCTGCTCCGGCACGTAAGGATCGAGGTCTTCCGGCTCCTCATGCTTCGGAGCCAGCCGCTCCATTTCGTCGAGCAGCGGCTGGAAGAAGGCCGGGCGCGGCTCGAGCGGGCGGATGGTGACTTCGTCGATCTCCGCCTCTACCGGCTGCAGTTCCTCGGCGTAGGTCTCTTCGTAAGCCGGCTCGATCTGCGCCTGCGGCTGGGCGACCAGCGGCATGTGCGGAACGTCGGCGGTGAAGTTGGTCGCACGCGAAGACGGCGCCGGACGGCTGTGGTTCGAGAACATTTCGCGCGGCGACAGGTCCGCAGCCGCCTGCATGGCGACTGCGTCGATGCCGGTCGCAACGACCGAGACGCGGACGATACCTTCAAGGCTTTCGTCGAAGGTTGCGCCGAGGATGATGTTCGCGTCCGTATCCACTTCGTCGCGGATGCGGGTCGCCGCTTCGTCGACTTCGTGCAGCTTCAGGTCGCGGCCACCGGTGATCGAGATCAGCAGACCCTTCGCACCGCGCATCGTGGTTTCGTCGAGCAGCGGGTTGTTGATCGCGTTCTCGGCCGCGCGCAGCGCACGGCTTTCGCCGGAAGCTTCGCCCGTGCCCATCATCGCCTTGCCCATCTCGCGCATCACGGTGCGCACGTCGGCGAAGTCGAGGTTGATGAGGCCTTCCTTCACCATCAGGTCGGTGATGCAGGCAACGCCCGAATAGAGCACCTGATCCGCCATGGCGAAGGCGTCGGCGAAAGTGGTTTCCTTGTTCGCGACCCGGAACAGGTTCTGGTTCGGGATCACGATCAGCGTATCGACGTGCTTGGAAAGCTCGGTGATACCGGATTCCGCGAGCTTCATGCGGCGCGAGCCTTCGAAGTCGAACGGCTTGGTGACGACGCCGACGGTGAGAATGCCGAGTTCTTTCGCGACGCGCGCGATGACCGGAGCCGCGCCCGTGCCGGTGCCGCCGCCCATGCCGGCGGTGACGAACACCATGTGCACGCCCTGCAGCATGTCGCGCACTTCCGCGATCGCCTCTTCAGCGGCGCTCTTGCCGACTTCCGGATGCGAACCGGCGCCGAGCCCTTGCGTCGCATCGAGACCCATCTGAATCACGCGCTCGCACTTCGACGAGGTCAGCGCCTGCGCGTCGGTATTGGCGACGACGAATTCGCAACCCTGAAGGCCCGCCGCGATCATGTTGTTGACAGCGTTGCCGCCCGCGCCGCCGACACCGAAAACGGTGATGTGCGGCTTCAATTCCCGGATGTCCGGCATCTGCAGATTGATGGTCATTGCGTCACCTCTTGCCGCGGCCGCAGCCGTGCTTACTGAAACGTTGTTGCCGGGAACCGCCGGCACGTTATCGTCGATCATCTAGAAACTTTCCTTGAACCAGCGCCCGACACGCCGGAGATAGTTGCCTTCTTGCGACGCAAGCTGGCGCCGCGGTTCGAAATGCTCGCGTTCTGCGAATTGCGGATAGGCGGCAAGACCCGCCGCCGTTGCGAAAGCCGGCGTCTGCGCGGCGTGATGAAGACCCTTGATGCCACGCGGTGCAGCGACCCGAACGCTGGCGTTGAAAGCGCGGCTTGCAAGTTCGCCGAGGCCCCCAAGCTGCGCACCGCCGCCGGTCAGCACGATGCGGCGGCCGGTCAGATTGAGAATGCCGGCAGCCTGCATGCGCTCGTGCAGCATTTCGAAAATCTCGTCGATCCGCGCCCGCACGATGCGGATCACCTGCGCGCGCGTCGCCGAATGACCGATGCCGGGG
>CAUJKG010000383.1 GCA_963205465.1 Pseudomonadota bacterium
GACAATTCACCAGGCCTGAAGGTTACGCTCGCGATTCCTGCCGAGCCGGGCCAAACTAAGGGAGCATGAAGGCTCCCAATACCCGCCCGGCGGCATCTCCCGGCACTTTGCTCGCGCGTCTGCGGGAATCTCCCCGCGTGGCGAATCCTGCTGCTGCCAAAGCCGCGGTTTCTGAAGTGCTCGCGGGCGCGCCCGGCGATGCCGCGTTGCGCCTGGCGGCGGCCATTTCCGGCAGCGAAAGGCTGGAAGCGCTCTTACAGGGCGTCTTAGAGGGCTCGCCCTATCTCTGGGGGACGATTGCCGGAGACCCGGCCATGCTCCTGCGGCTTCTGGAGGAGGAGCCGGAAGCCGCGACGCAACGCATTCTGACGGAATACGCCCGGGCCGCGCTCGACGCCGAAAGCGACGCGGACGCGCAGGTTGCCTTGCGCGCGATGAAGCGCGAGGGCGCGCTTCTGATCGCGCTCGCCGATATCGGCGGGGTCTGGTCGCTCGACGAAGTTACCGACGCGCTGACCCGGCTTGCCGACAAGGCCGTGCGCACCGCGGTGGACCGGCTGCTGCTTGCCGCCGCGAAGGCCGGGAAAATCAAACTTCCGAACGTCGAAAATCCGGGCGAAGGCTCGGGCTATATCGTGCTCGCCATGGGCAAGCATGGTGCCGGCGAACTCAATTACTCCAGCGACATCGATCTCATCGTTTTCTTCGAGCGCGAAGCGCCGCTCGCCGAGGGGGTCGAGCCGGTGCAGTTCTTCGTCGGCATCACGAAGAACCTGTTGAAGCTCGTGAACGAGCGCACGGCCGACGGCTATGTTTTCCGCACCGACTTGCGGCTCCGCCCCGATCCCGGCTCCACGCAGATCGCGATCTCCACCGCGGCGGGATATGACTATTACGAGCGCGAAGGACAGACCTGGGAGCGCGCGGCCTATATCAAGGCGCGCCCGGTGGCCGGCGATCTCGTCGCCGGCGAAAAATTCCTGAAGAACATCTCGCCCTTCGTCTGGCGCCGCTATCTCGATCATGCGGCGATCGCCGAAGTTCACGCCATGAAGCGGCAGATCCATGCGTTTCGCGGGCATGACGAGATCGCGGTCGCCGGGCACAACATCAAACTCGGCCGCGGTGGCATTCGCGAAATCGAGTTCTTCGTGCAGACGCAGCAATTGATCGCGGGCGGCCGCATTCCCGAGTTGCGCGGCAAGCGTACGCTCGACATGCTCGCGCAACTCGCCGAAGAAAAATGGATCGACACGCAAGCGCGCGACGAACTCGACGAAGCCTATCTCTATCTGCGCCGTGTCGAACACCGCCTGCAAATGATGGCGGACGAACAAACCCATACGCTGCCCGAGGACGACGACGCGCTCGATCGTTTCGCGCGCTTTCTGGGTTTTGCGGATCGGAACGAGTTCGCGGGTGTCCTGACCAAGCATTTGCGCCGCGTGCAGGCGCATTACGCGCATCTGTTCGAGGATGCGCCGCCGCTTGCCGCGGTATCCGGCGCGCTGGAGTTTCCAAAAGAAAAAGACGACCGCGAAACCCTCGATACGCTGTTGAAGATGGGCTTTCAGGAGCCGCTCGCGGCGAGCCATCTGATCCGCGGCTGGCTGGCCGGCGAATATCGCGCGCTGAAATCCGAAAACGCACGTTCCGAATTTCAGGCGATCCTGCCGGCCTTGCTCGATGCGCTGTCGCGCTCCGGCAATCCGGATGCCGCGCTGCTTGCTTGCGACCGCTTTCTCTCGCAGCTTCCCGGCGGCGAGCGGTTGCTCGCGGCCATGCGCATCCATCCCGATCTCGTGCAACTGGTCGCGCGTATTCTGGCGACTTCGCCGCGCTTGCGGGACATGATCGCGCAGGCGCCGTCCCTGCTGGACGGATTGCTCGACCCTGCGTTCTTCGCCGATGTTCCTTCCGAGAAGATTCTCACACAGCGCCTCTCCGAATTGCTGAAGCAGGCGCGAAGCGAAGAAGATTTCCTCGACCTCACGCGCAGCTTCGGCCGCGAGCATCTGGTGCTGATCGGAGTGCGCGTCATCTCGGGTGCCTTGTCCGCGAGCCGGGCAGGCGAAGCCTATGCCACGCTTGCCGACGTCATCATTCGCGAATTGCACCGCGAGGTCATGCGCCGCTTCGAGGAAAATCACGGCAGGCTAGCGAAGCAGGAAACCGCCGTGATCGCGCTCGGCAAACTCGGCAGCCGCGAGATGACTGCGGGTTCCGACCTCGACCTGATCCTGCTTTATGAGTTCGACGAGGAGAAGCCGGAGTCCGACGGCAGGCGGCCGCTTTATGGGGCGCAGTATTTCGCGCGGCTCACGCAGCGGATCATCAACGCGCTGACGACGCCGACCAATATGGGCAAGCTCTACGACGTCGATCTGCGGCTGCGTCCTTCGGGACGCTCCGGCCCGGTTGCGACCTCGCTTTCCAGCTTCGTCAATTACCAGAGAAGTGAAGCCTGGACCTGGGAGCACATGGCGTTGACGCGCGCGCGCGTGGTTTCCTCGTCTCCCGCCTTCAAGGAAAAGGTCGAAGCGGCAATCGCCGAAGCGCTGCGGCAGGAGCGCGACCCCGGCATGATCGCGCGCGACGTACTGGAAATGCGGCAGGCGATCGCCGACGAGCGCGGCGATAGCGAGCGCTGGGACATCAAGAACGCGCAAGGCGGCCTGATCGACATCGAATTTCTCGCGCAATATTTTGCGTTGATCTTCGGTGAGGTGCATCCGGAAATTCTGGACACGCAGACCGCGCGGGTGATCGACAAGGCGCGGAAACTTTCGCTGCTCGATAAAGAGGACGGCGAGGTCTTGATCGCCGCCGTAACGCTTTATCACAACCTCACGCAGATCCTGCGGCTCTGCGTGAACGGGGTCTTCGAACCAGCCAAGGCGACGCCGGGGCTGCTGGCCTTGCTCGCACGCGCAGGCGCTTTGCCGGACTTCGCGACCCTCGACGCGCATCTCGCCGACACCGAAAGCAAAGTGCGCGAGACCTTCGAGCAGATTCTGAATAAAGCGGCGGAGAATTAATTCGGCAGGGCGTGTTCGAGCGAAGCGGGAACTTCCAGCATCTTCGGCAGGCGCAGGAAAACCGTGGTGCCGACATTTTCGATCGAGCGGATGCGCATCCGACCGCCTTGTAATTCTGCCAGCGACTTTGCGATGGCAAGGCCGAGACCGGAACCGGCCTGCGTCTTGGTGAGCTGGCTTTCGACCTGCTCGAATGGGCGGCCGAGCTTCTTCAGCGCTTCTTTCGCGATACCGATGCCGGAATCCTCGATCACCACGAAAGCGCAGGCGCCGGAAGCCTTCGCGTGAACCGCGATCTGGCCGCCGTCCGGCGTGAACTTGATCGCGTTCGAGATGAGATTGAGGAGAATCTGCTTGATGGCGCGGCGGTCGGCGCGGAGTTTCAGGTCGCCTGAGATATCCGCGCGGCAGAGGAGTTTCTTTTCTTCGGCGCGGACCGACATGACGCGCATGGCGTCGGAGACGATTTCGCCGAGCGGCACCGCTTCGATATTGACGGGCATGCGGCCGGCCTCGATCTTCGCCATGTCGAGGATGTCGTTGATGACATCGAGCAGATAGATGCCGCTGGCGCGAATGTCGCTGCAATATTCGTAGTATTTTTCCGAGCCGAGCTTCCCGAACATCCCGGATTCCATGATCTCCGAGAAGCCGATGATGGCGTTGAGCGGCGTGCGCAGCTCGTGGCTCATATTGGCGAGGAATTCGGACTTGGCCTGGCTTGCTTCCTCGGCGCGGGCTTTCTCGTCGGCGAATTTCTGCGCGAGTTCGGCAAGCTGCTGGGTCTGATATTCGAGGCGCTGCTGCGAGTAAGTGAGATCGGCGTTCTTCGCGATCAGGTCGCGCTCGCTCTCGATGAGCCGTTCTTCGTGCAGCTTCAGTTTGGTGATGTCGGTGCCGATGGAGACGAGGCCGCCGTCTTTGGTGAGGCGTTCGTTGATCTGCACCCAGCGGCCGTCCGAGAGTTCGACGCTGCCGTCGCTGCCTTGTTGCGAGGCCGGCAGCACCGGGTTCTTCATCGCGGCGATGACCTGCTCGTAACGGGTGCCCGGAGCGACCGCCTCGTCGGGAAGGCCGTGCTGCTCCTTGAACTTGTTGTTGGAGAGTACGAGCTTGCGCTCGGCATCCCACAGCACGAACGCTTCGGAAACAGTTTCGACCGCTTCGCGAAGCCGCATGTCGGCCGTGGCGGTGCGGGCCTGCAGGCGTTTTTCTTCGGTAATGTCGGAGGCGATCCCGATCAGATGCGGCCCGCTGCCGACGCCTTCCTGCACGAGCTCGGCGCGGGCGCGCAGCCATACCCAGCTGCCATTGGCATGGCGCATGCGGAACGCGCGATCGACTGCACCGTCGGAGGCGTCCGCCAGGTTCGAGGCAAGCTCGAACAGCGAACCGTCGTCGGGATGCACCAGCGCCTCGATCTCGCCGAAGGAGAGCAGTTCGTCCCGCGGCTTGAAGCCGAGAATTTCGCAAATGTAATCCGACCAATAGATGCGGCCCCGGGCCAGAGCCCAGTCCCACAGACCGGCGCGGCCGCGGTTCAGCGCGGTGTCCATGCGCGCGCGCACTTTGTCGTAGATCAAGTCGGCTTCGCGGGCGCGAGCCGATTGCCAGTGGAAGGCGAA
>CAUJKG010000384.1 GCA_963205465.1 Pseudomonadota bacterium
TCCGCCGCCTCGCGCTCGACTGTCTCATAAGCGATCACAATGTCGCCGAGAAAGCGCGGCGTTCCAGCCGGCGTCTTCATTCGTGCGGCCGGAAAGGAAAGCACGTTGGTCGGCTTATCCATGCCGCGATGATGCTTGTTCAACTCGCGGATATGCTCGTTGTCCGAGAGCACGATGGAGATTTCGGACGGCGGCGCCGATTCGTCACGCATCGCCGCTTCCGCCGCGCGCCGCACGCAGACCTCGGCGTTGGAAATCTTGGTCCAGCCGTCGGCTTCCGCCGAGATGTCGATCGCGAAACTCAAGCAGTCTTGCCCTTTTTTGTTGCGTCCGCCCGGTCGTAGGCCGCTACGATCCGGCCGACGAGTTCGTGACGTACGACGTCGGCGCCGGTGAATTGCACCTGCGCGATATCCTCGACGCCTTGGAGTAGCGAGGTGGCTTCGACCAGTCCCGAACTCTGGCCCGGCGGCAGATCGATCTGCGAAGGATCGCCGGTGACGATCATGCGCGAATGTTCGCCGAGGCGGGTGAGAAACATCTTCATCTGCATCGGCGTGGTATTCTGCGCTTCGTCGAGAATGATCGCGGCATTCGCAAGCGTCCGTCCGCGCATGAAAGCGAGCGGCGCGATTTCGATTTCGCCGGATTGCAAGGCCCGCTCGACCAGCGCGCGATCCATCAGGTCGTAGAGCGCGTCGTACATGGGCCGCAAATAAGGATCGACCTTCTCGCGCATGTCGCCCGGCAGGAAGCCGAGCCGCTCGCCGGCTTCCACCGCGGGGCGCGACAGCACGATGCGGTCGACTTCGCGGCGCTCGTAGAGATGCACGGCATGAGCCACTGCAAGCCATGTCTTGCCGGTGCCGGCGGGACCGATGCCGAAGACCAGCGTATGGCGCTTCATCGCGCGGATGTAAGCGTTCTGCATGGCCGTACGCGCCCGCACGCCGCGTTTGCGCAGGCGAATATCTTCGAACGAAGTCTTCTCGGAAGCCGGATCGCCGTCGAAGAGCGAAGTCTGGGTCTGTGCCGCGCGCAACGCGCCTTCGACGTCGCCTGACGTAACGTCGCGGCCCGCGCGCAAATCCTCGTAGAGACCTTCGAGCGTCTGCCGCGCCTTCTCGCAGGCATCGCGCGGTCCGTCGATCGAGACGTGATTGCCGCGCTGGTCGATGGTGACGCCGAGTCTGCGTTCGATCAGCGCGAGATTTTCGCCGTAGCGCCCGAACAACACGCTCGCCAGCCGGTTGTTGTCGAACGCGACCATCACGTTTGCCGCGGCGTCGTTCTCGCGCTCCCAGGGCGCTTTTTTTCCTGCTTCCGGACCAGAGTTACGCAAAAGCACTTGCCTCCGCGGTGAAGGATTGCCGGGATTGGCTGTCTGCGTCCGCGACGATTTCGCCGACCAGGCTGTAGCCTGTTAGTTCGTTGACGCGCGCGCGGGCGACCGAGCCGATGAGCGATTGCGGTGCATAAACCGGGACCGGCTGCAGATAAGGCGTGCGTCCCACGATCTGTCCCGGATGGCGTCCGGGTTTTTCGAACAGCACGTCGAACTCGCGGCCGACGCAGGCAAGATTGAAAGCACGCTGTTGCGCCTCGATCAGCGCCTGCAGGCGATAGAGCCGCGCGGTCTTGCTCTCTTCGGAAACCTGCTCGCTCAAGACCGCAGCCGGCGTGCCGGGGCGCGGGCTATATTTGAACGTGAAGCATTGCGCGAACTGCACCTCGCGGGCGAGCGCCAGCGTGTCTTCGAAATCCTGCTCCGTCTCGCCGGGAAAGCCGACGATGAAATCGGAGGAGAAGGCAATGTCCGGCCGTGCCTTGCGCACGCGCTCGACGATCTGCAGATATTCCGCGCGCGTATGCTTGCGGTTCATCTCGGAGAGAATGCGATCGGAGCCCGATTGCACCGGCAGATGCAGGAACGGCATCAACTTGTCGATATCGCGATGCGCTTCGATCAACGCGTCAGTCATGTCGCGCGGGTGGCTCGTCATGTAGCGGATGCGATAGAGCTCGGGAATTTCCGCAAGCCGCGCGATCAGGTCCGGCAGGGTCCAGTCGCGGCCATCTAGTCCGCGGCCGTGATAAGCGTTCACGTTCTGGCCGAGCAGCGTGATCTCGCGCACGCCTTGCGCGAGCAGTGATTCGGTTTCTTCGAGGATCCGCTGCACCGAGCGCGAGGTTTCATTGCCGCGCGTATAAGGCACCACGCAGAAGGTGCAGAACTTGTCGCAACCTTCCTGCACGGTGACGAACGCGGAAATGCCGCGGCTGCGCGTGACTTCGGGCTTCGGGGTCGCGAGTTGCTCGAATTTGTCTTCGACCGCGAATTCGGTATCGACGACGGCTTCGCCGGTATTGGCGCGCGCGACGAGTTCGGAAATGCGGTGAATGTTCTGCGGTCCGACCACGAGCCGCACCGAGGGCGCGCACCGAATGATCTCCTTGCCTTCCGCTTGCGCGACGCAGCCGGCGACCGCGATCATCTGCTCACGGCCTTGCGCTTTGGCTTCGGTGCCCATCGCGCGCAGCCGGCCGAGCTCCGAATAGACCTTCTCGACCGCCTTTTCGCGGATATGGCAGGTGTTCAGGATGATGAGGTCGGCCTCGTCCGCTCGCCCGGTCTCGACATAGCCATCGCGCGCCAAGGTGTCCGCCATACGACGCGCGTCGTAGACGTTCATCTGACAACCGAACGACTTGATATGAACTTTGCGAGCGTCGCTCATCGCGCCGGAAGTACCGAAGCCGGAACGCGCGGCCTCTCGCAACGGTTGCAGAGGCGAGGCGGTTCACCCTGTATTGGCATATGGGGAAAGTCTTAGCGCCTTTCCTCGGTCAAGGAAACGGATTCTGCAAGCAGTTCCTGCCTTCCGGCAAGCGAGAGCGAGGCGAGCCTCCTCACCGCTGATTCTACGTTACGGGACAAGGTCTTACGGTCATCTTCGTGGTCCACTTCCATGACCTTGCCGAAGGCGACGGTGACGTCGATTGCGCCGGATCTGAGCACCCGCAGGAGGTGCGGCACGAGGTCCATGTCCCCATACCAGGCCGCGATTTCCCGGTGCTGCCGGCCCATGGGGATGCCATGGAATTTCCGGTAGGCGATCGAAACCGGTTGCACGAAGCCCCGGCCGTTCTCCTCCATGGCGTCGCGCAAGCCGCCGAGGAGCGCCGAGCGGAATTGCAACACGCGATTCCCGTCGCTCGACGTGCCCTCGCCGAACAGCACGACCGGGTCGCCCGCGGCGAGCGTCTTTGCAATCGACTGGTTCACCTGGCCGGTGCCGTGCCGCTTGGCCCGGTCCACGAAGATCGAGCGTTGCATGCGCGCGAAGGTGCCGAACACCGGCCAGCGCGCGATCTCGCTTTTCGCGATGAAGACGAGCGGTCCGGTCGAGCCGAGCACCACGATGTCGAGCCAGGATGCGTGATTCGAAACGAAAAGCAGCGGGCGGTCTTCGCCGGAGGGGTTGCCGAGTTTCTCGACCTTGACGTTGAGAATGCGCAGCATGGTGCGGTGAAACCAGACCGGGAGCTTGCGCAACAGCGGCAGGTTCAGCTTCAGCGCGATCCATTGCGCGGGGACTGCAGCGGCAATCACCAGAAGGAATGCAGTGGCCCGGAACGCGGTAATCATCGGTTATAAAGTCTTGTCCTTCAGCCGCACCGCATAGAGTTCCAAACGGTGGCCCACGAGCCTGAAGCCGTGGCGTCTTGCGATCTCTTCCTGCAGGCGCTCGATCTCTTCGGAGCGGAATTCGATCACGGTGCCGTTGTTGACGTCGATCAGGTGATCGTGATGCTCGTCCGGCACCTGCTCGTAGCGCGAACGGCCCTCACGGAAATCATGACGCTCGATGATGCCGGCGTCCTCGAACAATTTTACCGTGCGGTAGACCGTGGAGATGGAAATCTTGTCGTCGATCGCCGACGCCCGGCGATAAAGCTCCTCGACGTCCGGATGATCCTGCGAGGCGCCGAGCACGCGCGCGATGACCCGGCGCTGTTCGGTCATGCGCATGCCCTTGGCGGCACAAGCCTGCTCGATCACGGAGAGTTCCTTGTCGTTGCTCAAAATCATCACCTCGCTTGCAACCGGAGCGGATTTTAAAACCCGCGCTTTCGCGCGTCCACCTCGCACTTACCCATTGAGATTGCGGGCCAATATCAATGCGGCGGCATCCCCTTCGGGTTTTCGATAGTATCCCTTGCGGCGGCCGACTTCGGAAAACCCCGCACGCGCATAGAGCTTGCGGGCGGCAGCGTTGCCTTCGTCGACCTCGAGAAAAACGCGCGATACCCCGGCGGCCGCGAGACGCGAAAGATGCTTCGCGAGAATGCGCGTCGCAGTACCTTTCCCGCGTTCGCCGGGGGCGAGCGCGACCAGCAGAATTTCGGCTTCGTGATCCACGCGATGCGAGAGCACGAATCCGACTATCGGCCCGCGTCCGCCATTCGCGCGCGCGACATGCGCGACCGCAGCTCGATCCGAAAGCAGCCGTTCGAATTCGCTTTCGCTCCAGCCGTGGCGAAAAGATACGCGGTGAAGTGCTGCAAGCGCAGCGGCATCGCCCGGGCGTGCGTCGAGGATCGCCGCTTCCGGGCGGCGAAAGAACCGCAAGATGCGCCCGATCATAGCAGCGGAATGCGATGAGAGTCCTGCGGCGTCACATCGGCCGCGCGCAGGTAAAGCGGTTTGGCCGGCGCGCGGAGCGGATCGGTGATGGCGCCGAGCCGGGCAACCCATTCGATATTCGGTTTGTTGCGCACTTCGATATAGTTGGGAGGGACGGCGGCGTCGCGCGGCCAGTGCTCGGCGAGCAGTTGCGCGGCGGGGCCGACGATACGGACAGGCCCGTCGCAAACCGCGCGCACCGTATCCATGATCGATGCATGCCGCGGGCTTGTCAGCACGCGGTGCCCCGCACCGGCAAGATGATAGAATACGTTGCCGTGCCGGGCATCGATTGCGGCGAGCACCGGAATCGAATCGGTCTTTGCGATCAAGGGCGCGCTCAGTGCGGCAAGCGTGGTGATGCCGACCGTCTGCTTGCCGGTCGCCATGGCAAGGCCCTTGGCCGCCGAGATGCCGACGCGCAGGCCGGTATAGCTGCCCGGACCGATGGTGGTCACGATGCGGTCGAGTTCAGTGAAATCGAGCGCCGCTGCTTTCATCGTGTCGGAGATGATGGGGATCAGCGCTTCCGCGTGGCCGCGGCGCATCTCGTGCGAAAGTGCCGCCAGCATCTTGTCCGCTTGTGAATCGAACACCGCCGCCGAACAGGCGTCGAGTGCAGTGTCGATCGCAAGGATTTTCATGGGATGCGCAATCTCTGAGCTTGCGACGCTCTTAAATGAAAAGGGCCGCCTGTTAAAGCGGCCCGCTTCATCACATCGGCCGGACTTCCTGCACGTCCGGCACGAAATGCCGGAGCAGGTTTTCGATTCCGTTTTTCAAGGTGGCGGTGGAGGAGGGGCAGCCGGCGCAGGCGCCCTTCATGTTCAGGAACACGATGCCGTCCTTGTAGCCGCGGAAGGTGATGTCGCCGCCGTCATTCGCGACGGCGGGGCGGACGCGGGTTTCGATCAGTTCCTTGATGGTCGCGACAGTGGAGGCGTCATCGGCGTCGAAGAATTCCTCGTCGGCGGAAGTCTGCGCCGAGGCGCCCGACTTTAAAATAGGTTCGCCGGAGAGATAATGCTCCATGATTGCGCCGAGTATCGCGGGTTTCAGATGCTGCCACTCGCCATCGCTCTTGGTGACGGTGATGAAGTCCTGCCCGAAAAATACTCCCGAAACCTGCGGAATCTCGAAGAGCTTCGCCGCAAGCGGGGACCGCGCGGCTTCCTCCTCGTTGCGCAGGTCCAGGGTGCCCTGCGGCAATACCGCGCGGCCTGGAAGGAACTTCAGGGTCGCCGGATTCGGGGTGGTTTCGGTCTGAATAAACATGGTCGGGGCCTCCTTTAAGGCCAAGTGAAGCGCGCTCACCCGCCAATGTAGGACTTCCGGACCGGATTCGAAAGGGAAACGAAAAAAGCGGGATGTCAGGCCAGCGCGTCGAGCTCTTCGTCGGTGAGTTCGCCCGGCACGATCGTGATCGGAATCGTCATGGTGACCGAACGCGAACTCGCCAGCGACGAGACCAGCGGCCCCGGCCCCTGGTTGCTGATCCCCGCGGCGAGCACGAGGACGCTGATGTCCGGGTCTTCCTCGATCAGCTTTTGAATCTCTTCAGCCTTGGTGCCTTCGCGGATCACGCGCTCCGCATCGATGCCGGCCAGATGCCGCGCCCGCGCCGAGAAATGATCAAGCCGTTTTTCGACTTCGTCGCGCGCTTCCGCGCGCATCAAATCGCCAACGCCGAGCCACTGTTGACTGGCTTCGCCGGTCGCGATGACGGCGAGCATCACGAGCTTGCCTCCGGTACGAACCGCGCGGCGGCTCGCATAATACACCGCGCGATCGCATTCCGGCGTTTCGTCGACGACGACGAGAAATTTTCGGTGATGACCGGATTCGAAGCTCTGACGCGTGCGGGGCATTTCGCGATTCCGTTGAGACGAGAATCTGCCACGCCGCGGCCTGACGGCCAAGCGGCGCAAAATGTTATGACGTTTCGCCGCGTTTAGCCGCCGACCAGACCGAGAATGTTGCGCACGTGCTTCATGGTTTCGTTCGCAAGCACGCGCGCACGTGCCGACCCGTCTGCAAGAATGGCATCGATGTGCGCCGGGTCCGCGGTCAGCCGCTTCATCTCCGCACCGATGGGGCCGAGTTTCGCAACGGCAAGCTCGGTGAGCGCTTCCTTGAACTTCGAGAATTGCGCGCCGCCGAATTCCTTGAGCACGTCTTCCGCAGTCTTGTCGGCAAGTGCCGCATAGATGCCGATGAGGTTGTCGGCTTCGGGCCGCTTTTCCATCTCTTCGCGCGTCGAAGGCAGTGGATGCGGGTCGGTCTTGGCCCTGCGGAATTTCTGCGCGATCGCATCGGCATCGTCGGTGAGGTTGATGCGCGAATTGTCGGAAGGGTCCGACTTCGACATCTTCTTGGTGCCGTCGCGAAGCGACATCACGCGCGTGGCGGGGCCAGAAATCAGCGGTTCGGTCAGTGGGAAGAACGCGTCGCCGAGGCCGAGATCGGCAATGCGCTTGCCGTAGTCGTTGTTGAACTTCTGCGCGATGTCGCGGCAAAGTTCGAGGTGCTGTTTCTGATCCTCGCCGACCGGAACATGCGTCGCGCGATAGACCAGAATGTCGGCCGCCATCAGGTTCGGATAGGCATAGAGACCGACGGATGCATTCTCGCGATCCTTGCCCGCCTTCTCCTTGAATTGCGTCATGCGATTGAGCCAGCCGAGACGGGCGACGCAATTGAACACCCAGGCAAGTTCGGCGTGTCCCGAAACCTGGCTCTGGTTGAATACGATGTGTTTCTTAGGATCGATGCCGCAGGCGATGAACGCCGCCGTCACTTCGCGGATATTGCGCGTCAGTTCTTCGGGTTCCTGCCAGACCGTGATGGCATGCAGGTCCACGACGCAATAGACGCATTCGTGCTGTGCCTGCAGTTCGACGAAGCGCTTGATCGCGCCGAGATAGTTGCCGAGGTGAAGGTTTCCGGTCGGCTGAACGCCCGAGAATACCCGCTGGTGGAAGGCGGTCATCTGATTGATCCTCTGAAAGAACGCGCGGGGCGCCTCATGCCACGCGGCTTGCTTGCCACGCAAGTGGGCCGGGATGCGGGGCCCGTGTCCTTCCAGATTGCAGTGCCCGCCGGGCTTTGCTACCCCCCTGCCCGGAGACTGGGGAGATCTTATCAATGTCCGCTACGCGCTACGATGTCATCGGCATCGGCAATGCAATCGTCGACGTGCTGTCTCATTCCGACGAGGAGTTTCTCCAGCGTCAGAAAATGCCGAAAGGTTCGATGTCGCTGATCGACGAGAAGCGCGCCGAAGCGATCTATAATGCGATGGGCCCGGTGGTCGAAGTGTCCGGCGGTTCGGCCGCGAATACGATTGCGGGCGTGGCGATGCTGGGCGGTACCGCGGCCTTCGTCGGCAAGGTGAAGAACGACGAACTCGGTCACACTTTCGCGCGCGATATCCGCGCGTCCAGCGTCGCCTATTCGACGCCGATGGCCGAAAGCGGTCCTTCGACGGCGCGCTGCTACATTCTCGTGACCCCCGATGGCCAGCGCACGATGAACACGTATCTCGGCGCCGCGCAGGATCTTACGGTCGACGACATCTCGGTGGACGAGATCCGTTCCGCCAAGGTGCTTTATCTCGAAGGCTATCTCTGGGATCCGAAGCGGGCCAAGGAAGCCTTCGTGAAGGCCGCCGGGGTCGCGCATGACAACGGCCGCACCGTGGCGCTCACGCTCTCCGACGCTTTCTGCGTCGATCGCTACCGCAAGGAATTCCTCGGCCTGATTCGCAACAAGACGGTCGATCTTCTCTTTGCCAACGAGACCGAGTTGAAGAGCCTCTATGAAACGGGCGATTTCGACGCCGCGGTCGAGGCGCTGCGGCAGGACGTAAGCATCGCAGTGGTCACGCGTAGCGAGGACGGCGCGATGGTCGTGACCCGCGACATGACCGAGACGGTTCCGGCATTCCCGGTGGAGCGGGTCGTCGATTCGACCGGCGCGGGCGACCTTTTCGCGGCGGGCTTCCTCTATGGATTTGCTAAGGGCCTCCCGCATGTCGATTCGCTGCGGCTCGGCGCGCTTTGCGCCGCGGAGGTGATTTCGCACATGGGCGCGCGGCCCGAGCGGAATCTGCGCGATCTCGCGAACGAAAACGGACTGCTCTGATCGCCAGACGCTTTGAACAAAGAAAAAGGCCGGGGTGACCCGGCCTTTTTTGTTTCGCATGTCGGCGCGGATCTAGCCGCCGACATTATAGGCGGCGATTGCTGCCATGTTCACGAGGTCGGAGTCCTTCGCCGACAACGGCACGATCTGCACCGAGCGATCGAGGCCCACGAGCAGCGGACCGATCACGGTCGCGCCGCCCATCTCCTGCAACAGCTTGGTCGAAATCGACGCCGAGTGGAACGCCGGCATGATCAGCACGTTCGCGGGGCCGGTGAGGCGGCTGAACGGATAGGCCGCGGCCAACTCGCGGTTGAGCGCAACGTCGGCCGCCATTTCGCCGTCCACTTCGAAATCGACGCGGCGTTCGTGCAGGAGCTTCACCGCATCCTTCACGTGCTGCGTGCGCTCTCCCGGCGGATGGCCGAAGCTCGAGAAGGCGAGCATGGCCACGCGCGGCTCGTAACCGAGGCGGCGGGCGACGCCGGCCGCTTCGACCGCGATCTCCGCAAGTTCCTGTGCA
>CAUJKG010000385.1 GCA_963205465.1 Pseudomonadota bacterium
CGCGATCTCGTAGCGGTGCAAGGCGTTGCGGAGTTCTTCGGCGAGCCGGCGCTGCTCGGCTTCGAGCGAACGGATACGCGTGATGTCGGCGGCCGCGCAACGCAAGCCCGTCACCTGTCCGTCGAGATCGCGCATCGCCTCGATGTGCAGGGAAAACAGCACGCGCCCTTCCGGCATTTCATACCAGGCTTCGATCTCGGACGTCTTCCCGCTTTCGATGACCTTGCGCTTGATTGCGGTGATGGCGTCGCGTTCGGGTGCGGTCAGAATCTCGTCGTCGGTACGGCCGAGCATCTGGGAGCCCGCTTCTTCGCCGCGCGGACCGAACACGCCGACATAACGCAAGTGGCGATCCTGCGAGAACAGATAGACCTTCGCGCCGCGCAGACACGTATCGAGCCGGCTCGATACTTGGGCGAGTTCGCCGGTCTTTTCGACCAGCGTGTGTTCGAGCTGCGTGCGCAGCCGAACCGCATCGTCGGCACGAACACGTTCTTCATCGCGTTGGTCTTCTGCGGCTTTACGATCTGCGATCAAGACCGCTGCTCCAGGCACAGCGACGAGCCGGCCGAACAGAACCCACAGCAGGATCAGCCAGATGAGCCCGGCCACGACGCTGGTCGCGGCCAGCGCATCGAGGGTCGAGAACCGGAATGCGCGGCCCATCGGCAGCGACAATTGCCAGACCGCAAAGACGAACGAGAACAGAAACAGGGCGGCCGCCAGAAAACGCGACAAAAGCGGCAAATCCGGCCGCCGCCATGCCGCCCAGACGATCCCTGCGGGAATCAGAAAATAAGTGAGCGCCGCGGCCCATGTAGCAATCGCAAGCGCGGTTTCCGAAGGCGTCTGCCTCCAGAAAGCCGCTTCCGCGGGAATTGCATCACTTAGTTGCGCAAGCCAGGCAAATACGCTGTCCATTCTTCAGTCGTCCCTGCCCACCAAGCGCTTGCGCACCAAACGGATTCCACGGGAGTAACGATAACATTCAGGGAATGTTTCATCGCATGAGGCTACATTTTTTCTCCCGCTCGTCACAGTTTTTCGCGTCATGGGGCAATGACGTTCATGGAACCATGCGCGCGGCTTCGCGTTTTCTTCATACGATCGGTCATCCCACCAGCCCTCCCCCGTAACATGGCCGGTTGTTAACGGGCGCAGAAAGCGAAACGCTTTCTGCGTCCGAATTTTTTCCGGGTGACTCGGCGAAGGAACGTACTCGCATGCCACGTGTTTAGGCATCGGCAAATTCGCCAGCCCCAACAACACAAACTCGAAGAGGAGTTCGGCAATGAATTGGGATCGCGTTGAAGGCAATTGGACACAGTTCAAGGGCAAGGTGCAGGAGCAGTGGGGAAATCTCACGAATGACGACCTCGACAAGATCGAAGGCAATCGCAAGCAGCTCGCAGGCCGCATTCAGGAGCGCTATGGCATTGCCAAAGAGCAGGCTGAGAAAGACATCGACACCTGGCTCGGCAAGATCAACTGATCTTTCCTCGATCGGAAGCGGCCCCGGAGAGTGATCTCCGGGGCTTCTTTTTTTTCTTATCCGACCGCCTGCTGGCGGTCCTTGCCTTTCGCTTTGTTCTGGAAGAACAGCGCCTGGCTGATGACCGCGGAAACGGTCGCGGGCTGATACGGCTTCGGAATGAGGAAGGCAGGCTCCGGGCGCTCGCCGGTCAGGAAGCGCTCGGGGTAAGCGGTGATGAAGATCACCGGCGTATCGAACGACTTGAGCAATTCGTTCACCGCATCGAGACCCGAACTGCCGTCGGCAAGCTGGATATCCGCGAGGATCAATCCCGGCTGCTGCTGCTTGGCGATCTGGATCGCTTCGGCGTGCGTGCGGGCGATGCCGATAACGCCGTGGCCGAGATTTTCGACAAGCCCTTCGATATCCATCGCGATCAGCGGCTCGTCCTCGATGATGAGCACATCGGTCGCGATCTCGGACGCAAGTTCGCGGCCCGCACCGTCCATCAACTGGCGGATGGTCGGCACGTCGGTGTCGAGCACGCGCGCGGCATCGGTTTCGTTGAAGCCTTCGAGTGCGATCAGGAGAAAGGCCTGCCGCGGACGCGGCGTGATCTGGGTGATGCGCTGCTCGGCAGGCAGTTTTTTCGAGCCGGCCTCGGACGCGCTGTTCACCGCCATGGAATTCCACAGCTTGGTGAAGGTGCGATAGAGACCGACGCGCGGATCGTCTTCGGTCTCAATGGCGGACGGATCCTCGATCAGGACTTCCAGCACCGCCGCGACATAGGCGTCGCCGGACTGCTGGCTCCCGGTCAGAGCCCGGGCATACCGACGCAAAAATGGCAAATGAGGCGCAATCGTCTGCGATAGGGACACTATGGCCCTCCCTTGTTCCCAGCGTAATTCCCAATCCTAACCCCCCTGCCGAAGAAAAGTTCCATGGCAGGGAACCCCTCTCGATTCCGGGGGTTATAGAGGGTCACCGCCTGGGGCAGGCGGTCGGGGTTGGAAAGCTAGAGATGTCGCAAAAGTCTAAAGGACCGGAACCGAGTATGACCAGTGAAACCCTTGCGGGAGCAGCCAAGCCCAAATCCGGAGGGCTGGACCGCCAAATTCAGGCGAAGATCGGCCAGCAATTGCGCTCCATGTACGACGAAGTGGTCGATCAGGGAGTGCCCGACCGTTTTGTGGAGCTTCTGAAGAAGCTGGACGGCGCGCAAGGCGCTCCGAAGACGGAAGAGGAGTCGCGGTAATGACAGACCCGGCGACCATGCAAACGATCCTGGCGATCGTGCCCAAGCTTCGCGCGTTCGCGATCTCGCTCAGCGGCAACGTCGATCGCGCCGACGATCTCGTGCAGGAAACGCTGATGCGCGCGATCGCGAATATCGACTCATTCGAGCCGGGCACCAACATGCAGGCGTGGCTGTTCACGATCCTGCGCAATCGCTTCCGTTCGGAATACCGCAAGCGTCGCCGCGAGGTGGAAGACGCCGACGGTCATTACACCGAAAGCCTGATCGCGCAGCCCGAGCAGACCAGCAAGCTCGAATACAAAGAATTGCGTGTGGCGCTGGACAAGCTCCCCTCCGACCAGCGCGAGGCGCTCATCCTCGTCGGGGCATCGGGCTTCTCCTATGAAGAAGCCGCCGCGATCTGCGGTTGCGCCGTCGGCACCATCAAGAGCCGCGTCAATCGCGCCCGCACGAGGCTCGCGAACGAACTCGACGTGAAATCGGCCGAAGACTTCGGTCCGGACCGCAACACGCGTGCGGTGATCGCCGCCAACGAACGCCGCTAAAGCGGGATGTCTTTCCTACTGATCGTTATCCCGCTTTAGCTCTTTGCTTGCGCATGAGCATGCTTTTCCGAAAACTACTTCATGTGCCCGGATCAAGGGACATGCTTTTCGAGATCATGCGCTAGCAGCGGGAACAAATCACCGCACTATCCGGTTGCTCTTTCCGGAAGGCGCTCGTCGCGCCAGCAAATGAAACCGGAGGAAAACCATGATCGGCTGGGCAATCACTTTTCTTATCGTCGCTTTGATCGCCGGCGTGCTCGGTTTCGGCGCGATCGCCGGCACCGCATTCGAGTTCGCGAAGATCATCTTCTTCGTCGCAATCATTCTCTTCGCAATCTCCGCCGTGATCGGCCTTGTGCGCGGCCGCTCGCCGAACGTGCCCTAAGCGCTTCACACGAAAATTACCCCGCACTCCCTGCGGCGCAAGTTGCAGGGAGTGCATTCTTATCCGATCCTCACAGGAGGCTACGCATGACCACGATCAAACGCGCCCTGCTCGGCGCTGCCGGTGCTCTTTCTCTTTTTGCCATTACCGCCGCTCCCGCGACGGCACAGTCCAACGAACGCGTCCAGGCCGGCGTATTGAACTGCGACGTCTCCGGCGGTCTCGGACTCATCATCGGTTCGCAAAAGGAAGTGACCTGCCAGTTCCTTCCCGCCGACAACAACAGTCCGCGCGAAGTTTATGTCGGCGTGATCAATAAATTCGGTCTCGATATCGGTGCGACCACCCAAGGCCAGATGGTGTGGAACGTGTTCGCGCCGACTTCGCGCCCCGTAGCCGCCCTTGCCGGCGATTATGTCGGCGCCGGCGCAGAAGCAACGATTGCCGTCGGCCTCGGTGCAAATGTGCTCCTCGGCGGCAATAACCGCACGGTCGCCTTGCAGCCGATCTCGGTGCAGGGACAGACCGGCCTGAACATCGCTGCGGGCGTTACCGAGCTTCGCCTGCGGGCTGTTCGCTAAGCTTTTCACGAACCCGAAATATGACGGCCGCTCCCCGGAGCGGCCGTTTTCTCTTGTCGAAACGGTGAAATTCAGCGCCGTGTGGAACTGCAACGGAGCGTGAATCGCGCGCAGGAACGAAGCCGCTGAACCAACGGTTTTCTTTTGCAACGCAAGACAGGAGAAACCCTATGACGAAATCCATCAAAGCGATGCTGATCGGCGCGGCGATCCTGTCGGTTCCGGCGGCAGCCATCGCCCAGACCACTACGATTACAACGACAACCACACGCACCGAGCGCGGTCCGCTGGTGCTGACACCCGACCAGCGCACGACGGCTTATAAACGCGTGGTGCGCGAACGGGTGGTGACGCCGCGCGGCGAAGTCGTGGAATATCAAGTCGGTACGCGCCTGCCGCAGCAGGTGGAACTTCGCGCCTTCGACGAAGACCTCTATGCGCAAGCACCGGACCTGCGCCGCTATCGCTACGTCTATGTGAACGATCAGGTCTTGCTGGTCGATCCTGCAACAAGCGAGGTGATCGAGATCATCTCCGACTAGCGCACGATCTCGCGTCATCCATTTTTCGAAAGACACACCCAGGAAATCTCCGGGCCTCGCGCCCGGAGATTTTCATTGCGAGGCAGGCGCCGTCGTATCTTCGTTTTCTTCCGGCGCTTTCTTGCCGGTGACGGCGGCGAGATTTCCGCGGATCAATTGCCGCCCGGCATAGATGCCGCCGACGATCTGCATTTCGAAGCGTTCGCGATCGTCGCGGATCACTTCTTCCATCACCTCTTCGACTTCCTCGTCGGGAACGCCGAGTTCTTTGAGCGCATTGCGGCCGAAGGCGACTGCCGAGTGCAGCACCTCACGCACCTGATAATCCACGCCGGCGCGCACCAGCTCGATGGCGTGTTCGCGATCGAAGGCGCGCACCAGCACTTTCACCAGCGGAAACTCGTGCTTCACCAGTTCGACGATCTTGTTCGCGGCCGCAGGATCGTTGATGCAGACCAAGATCGCCTGCGCCCTGCCCGCGCCTGCCGCATGCAAAGTATGAAGCTGCGTGCCGTCGCCGTAATAGACCTTGAAGCCGAAGTCGCCGGCGTCCTTGATGATCTGGGTCTGGTTGTCGATGATCGAAATGTCGATGCCGCGCGCGAGCAGCGGCTGGCTCACGACCTGGCCGAAGCGGCCGAAGCCGATGATCAGCACGCTGCCCGACAAATCTTCCGCCGCATCGATGCCATCCATCGATTCCTTTTCC
The DNA here is from genome assembly GCA_963205465.1 of Pseudomonadota bacterium. Taxonomy (GTDB): domain Bacteria; phylum Pseudomonadota; class Alphaproteobacteria; order Rhizobiales; family Xanthobacteraceae. Next base: position 5,501 of record CAUJKG010000385.1, read on the forward strand.
TTGGGCATCACGTAGCGCAGACCGAATACGATCAGCGGCGTCAGCGCCATGGAGACGATCACCGCCGCGGTCATCATCGCGTTGATCTCGGTCGTGAAGATCCCGGCTTGCGTCGCGGCGGCATAGAGCACGAAGGCGAACTCGCCGCCCTGCGCCATCATGGCCGCGCGATAAAGCCCCTCGCCGTGTTTGCTACGGATGCGCGCGACCGCATAGATGCCGGCCGCTTTCACCACCATGAAAGAAAGCGTGCCCGCGAGAATGAGCGGCCATTGCCGCCCCATCAGCCCGAGATCAATCGACATGCCGACGGCGAGAAAGAACAGCCCGAGCAGGATGCCGCGGAACGGCTCGATATCGGCCTCCAGTTGATGACGGAAGCTCGATTCCGAAAGCAGCACACCTGCCAGAAACGCGCCCATCGCCATCGACAGACCGCCGAGCTGCATCCCGAGTGCAGCACCGAGCACGACGAGCAACGCTGCGGCGGTCATCACCTCGCGGGCCTGAGATGCTGCGAGAAAACGAAAGAACGGATTCAGGAGCCAAAGCCCCGCTGCGACGAGCAAGGCAACCGACGCAGCGGCAACGCCGATCGCCTGCCAGAATTCGCCAGGTGCGAGCTTGGCAGCGCCGGGCGTGAGGAGCGTCACCGAAACCAGGAGCGGCACGATTGCGAGATCTTCGAGCAGCAGAATGGAGACGATCCGCTGGCCGCGCGGCGAGGAGACCTCGCGGCGCTCATCGAGCAGTTGCATCACTGTCGCGGTGGAGGTGAGCACGAAGCCCGCCGCCGCGAAAAACGACACCAGCGGAGAAAGTCCCCAGAGCATGCCCACCCCGGTCAGGAGCAGGCTGCAGAAAGCCACCTGCGCGACGCCAAGGCCGAAAATTTCCCTGCGCAGACTCCATAGCCGCGACGGCTGCATTTCGAGTCCGATGACGAAAAGGAACATCACCACGCCGAGTTCGGCGATGTGCAGGATCGCCTGCGGGTCCGAGAACATCCGAAGGCCGAAGGGACCGATCACGACCCCGGCGGCAAGATAGCCGAGCACGGAACCCAGCCCGATGCGCTTGAAGATTGGAACCGCGATGACGCCGGCCGCCAGGAGCGCCACGACCTGAACCAGTTGGGATCCTGCATGCGGGTCGGCGGCCATCGAGAAGCTCCGGTTCGATCTTTTTTCAATCGGCCGGCCAGAATCGCACGGCCTTGCGGCAACAGGAACTTCTTACAGGAGAAAGCCGCCGCGCGGCGAGCGGCATCCTGCCGGTGATCGGCCGCGGCCGTTCTCGCCAGTGCGCCGCCCGCGTGAGGTTAACAAGGCTTGAACAGAGGGGGCCCCGCGACGCTGGATGAACGATTTATTCGCAAAATTGCTCTAAAGGCTTCGCCAAAGGCAAAAAGAAACGATCATGCAGGGTGCTGTATTCGCATTGGTGGTGAATATCGCGGTCGCCGCGCTGTTTGCGGCGAGCTTCGCCGTGCTCGCCTTCACCAATCCGAGCCACCGCCGGGCGGCAGGATTCGCGGTGAGCTACACGATCGGCATGATGACGCCGGTCAGCGAATTTCTGCTGCCGCTTTTCAGCTGGCCCGCGCCGTTCATGATCGCAAGCTACTTCTGCTTCGCGGCAGGGCTGCTCGCCATGCCGATCGCACTATCGATTTTCTACCGCAAGCCGGCGCCCTGGAAGACGGCCTGCGCGATCTTCCTCGGCGCGATCGTGCTGCGCTGGCTGCTATGGGGCGGCGCGCGCAACACCATGCCCTACGAATTTCTCTTTCAGCTGCCGTTCTTCTTCGCGGCCGCCTTGTCGTGCTGGGTGATTTTCCGTGCCCGCCGCGGCGGTGCGCTGGAAGTGGCGGCGATGATCATGTTCGGTCTCGTCGCGCTGCATTTTCCGCTCAAATCGTTTCTTGCGGTTGCCTTCGGCTCGGGACAAACCGCCGTGCAGTATACCGCGAGCACCTATGCGCTGCTTTCGCAGGCAAGCACCGGCATCCTGCTCACGGCAACTGGACTGCTTGTGCTTCTGGTCACCGTGCAGGACATCATTCGGGAATCAAAAAGCGCATCGGAAACCGACGCGCTGTCCGGGCTCGCGAACCGGCGCGGCTTCGACCTGCACGCGGCGCGCGTGCTTGCACATGCCGCGCAATTCCGTGGGCCGGTTTCCGTTACCGTGTTCGACATCGATCACTTCAAGAAAATCAACGACACCTTCGGCCATGCCGCCGGCGACCGGGTGATCCGCAGCTTTTCGCAGTTGCTCCGCCGCACGCTACCCACGGCTTCGGTGATCGGCAGAATCGGCGGCGAAGAATTCGCCGTACTCGCCGAACGCACCAGCAAGGAAGTCGCGCGGTTGAGCGCCGAAGCCGT
>CAUJKG010000386.1 GCA_963205465.1 Pseudomonadota bacterium
CCAGCTTTTTCGCTTCGGCGACGTCGTCGGGGCGCTGAATGAAGGAAAGCGCGATCCAGTCGACGCCGGCCTCCAGGCAGGCTTCGAGGTCGCCGCGATCCTTCGGCGTCAGCGCGGAAAGATTCAGCAGCGTGTCGGGCAGGCTCACGCCCTTGCGGTCGGAGATGCGGCCGCCGACATCGACCCGCAGCACCGCGCGATCACGCGCGGCTTCCGTGACGGTGAGGCGAAGTTTGCCGTCGTCGATCAAGAGGCGATCGCCGACGTGCAGCGATTCCAGAATCTCCGGGTGCGGAAGATAGGCACGGCGCTCGCTGCCCGGCGCAGGATCGGAATCGAGCACGAAGGTCGCGCCCGCGAGCAATTGCGCGCCGCCGTTGCGGAATGCGCCGAGACGCAATTTTGGTCCCTGCAGATCGCCGAGAATGCAGATCGGACGGCCGTGCCGCTCTTCGATCGTGCGGATCGTGTTCACAAAGGCCCGCATGGCTTCATGCGGCGTGTGACTCATGTTGATGCGGAATACATCGGCGCCAGCGAGGAACAACTTCTCGATGGTCGCAGGCTCGGAAGAGGCCGGCCCTAGCGTTGCGATAATCTTGGTGCGGCGCTGGCGTCTCATCACTTCTTCAGGTTTGGGCCGAACTGCAAATTGGGGCCGCGCAGGCCCTGCGGAGACTGGTTCTGCTCGGTCAGCTGCACGGTCCAGTTTTTCTGGTCGAGCGTATCGACTTCGAAGAATCCGGTGCGATTATAGCCGCGGGCGAGACAATCCGCGACGCCCTGAATGGTAAATTCCTTGTCACGCGTGCAGAGAAACGCCTTGCCGGCCCATTCGCCGCCCTGATCGTAATCCTGCGCGTAGAGATAATAATACCGCGCAATCAGCGTGCCGCGCACGAGCGTCTCGCAGGTGCCGGGCGGAAGATTCCACCAGCCTTCCGTGGTCCAGTGATCGCCGTCCTTGTAGCCGAGCGCAACCCCGATCCGGCTGTCGGTGCGATTGCAGATGCGGAAATCGGCAAGTGCGGCACCCGCCGCGAACAACAGCGCGGCAAGCGCAAGCGAAGTTGACGAAATCACGCGAAGGCTACGCATCGAACGAGGAAACCTCGGTTTGCTGCTGACGGCGGCGTCATGTGAAGGGGTCGCGGTCTTTTGCCTGCCGGGCCGCGCTGCTGTCAACGAGGATGGCACGGAGGTCGTTCACATTCGTGAAAGTAGGACCCGGGGTGAGCAGATCTCCGAGCGTTTCGAAGAAGTGGGTGGAGTTATTCTGCCCGAGAATCCCGGCAGGATCGAGGCCGCGTGCCGCTGCGCGCGCCAGCGTGTTTTCGTCGATGAAAGCGCCCGCGGGATCCTCCGCGCTGCCGGCGCCGCCGTCGGTGCCGTCGGTGTCGCCGGCGAGCGCCACAATTCCGGCTTCTGCGTTCAGTGCGAGGGCGAGTGCAAGCGCATATTCCTGGTTCGGTCCGCCGCGTCCCTTGCCCTTGATCGTAACGGTCAGCTCGCCGCCGGAAAGAATCGCCACCTTCCGTCCTTCGCGTTTGCATCGAATCGCGAGCGCTGCATGCGCGGCCGCGACATCGCGCGCTTCGCCTTCGAGATCGGCGCCGAGCAGGATCGGCTCGTAGCCCGCGGCTGTTGCGATCGCTGCTGCGGCTTCGAGCGAGGCTTGCGGCTTTGCGACGATTTCAAGCGATGCATTGGCGAAGGCTTTGTCGCCGGGCTTGGGCGATTCATTCGCGGAATCGTTCAGCGCCTGCGCGATCGAAGCGGGCGGGGCGATCCGGTATTTTTCAAGAATCCTTTTTGCATCCTGAAGCGTGGTTGCGTCCGGTACCGTTGGCCCCGACCCGATCACCGAAGGGTCGTCGCCGGGAACATCGGAGATCGCGAGCGTGATGATGCGCGCCGGCGCGAGCGACGCCGCCAGCCTGCCGCCTTTGATCCGCGAGAGGTGCTTTCGAACGCAATTCATCTCGACGATGTTCGCCCCGCTTTTCAGAAGCGCGCGGGTGAGTTCGCGCTTGTCGTCGAGGCTGATGCCTGTCGCGGGCGCGATCCAGTTCGCGGAGGCTCCGCCTGACATCAACACGAGCGCGATATCGTCAGCCGTGGCGCTTGCTGCGAGTTCGAGCGTGCGCTCCGTTGCGGCGATGCCTTTGGCGTCCGGCACCGGATGGCCGGCCTCGATCATTTCCAGTTTGCACAGTGGTCGGCCGTAGCCGTGCCGTGCGACTGCAATTCCTTCGATCTGATCGAAGCCGTGCCGGTCGAGGTAGAATCCTTCCGCGGCTTCCGCCATGGAGCCCGCGGCTTTGCCGGCGGCAAAAATGAGCAGACGCCCTCTCGTGGGCGGCAAAGGAAGATGCGGGGGCAGGCAACTGCGCGGATGTGCGCGCTCCACCGCAGCATCGAAAATTTTGGTCAGGAGTTCGCGGTTCATAGGGCCGGTGCCGGTGCTTTGATACGCGGACGCGCGACCCAGATACCGAACAGGATCAGCGCGCCGCCGGCCAGCTGTAGCGGACTGAGCGCTTCGTTCAAGACCAGCCAGCCGAGAGCTGCTGCGCCAACCGCTTCA
>CAUJKG010000387.1 GCA_963205465.1 Pseudomonadota bacterium
GAACAGGAAGACCGGATGCACCAGCGCTGCGGTGATGGTTCCGCCGATCAGGAGTTGAAAGGCGACATAGCCGCGTCCGCCCAGTTGCTCGCGCAAATTCCGGCTGTCACGCATGTGTACGATAAAGGTCTGCAGCCAGCCCTTGAACCATCGGGTGCGCTGGGAAAGCCAGCTGTCGAATTTTTCCGGTGCTTCCTCCCACGTCGTGGAATCGAGCACGCCGGTTTCATAGCCGAAGCGGGCAAGGCGGAAGCCGAGATCGGCATCCTCCGTCACGTTGTGCGGATCCCAGCCGCCGGCCTTCCGCAGCAGATCAGTACGAAAATGATTGGATGTGCCGCCCAAAGGCAGCGGCAACCGCCATCGCGCCAAAGCTGGCAGCAGCACATCGAACAGCCCGCAATATTCCGCGCGGAAGTGCTTGGTTAGAAAGTTCAGCTTCTTGTTGTCGATCGCAAGTTTCGCCTGCACGCAGGCAAGCTGCGGCTTGCCGAGTACGAATTGCGCGTAAGCGCCGCGAAGCTGCTCGGGATGCGGGCGATCCTCGGCGTCGTAGACCACGATATATTCGCCGCGAACGAAGGGAAGGGCGGCTTGCAGCGCTTTGGGTTTGGTGCGTGGATCGTTTCGGGGCGCGATGAAAATCTCGAAGCACGGATCGAGCAGGATCGCTCTTGCCGCCGCTAGGGTTTCGTTATCGTCGGCCTCAAGAACGAGCTTCACGTCGAGCTTCTCGCGCGGATAATCGAGCGCGGAAATCGACTTCACGATCTCCGCGAGCACATTGGCCTCGCGATAAAGCGGAACGAGGATGCTGTAGATGGGCAATTCCTGATCCGGAATGGTCAGTCGTTCCTTGCGAGAACTTGGGACGAAGCACGCGATCACGCGCAATCCCGCCGATGCGATGAAAATCGCTGAGAAAAACAGGCTTACCGCGATCAGGACCAGCCGGTACGGAGGCGTCCCCAAGAGCCACGGCAGTACGAACAGACCGCCGAGGAGGAGAGCAATCGCGAGTGCGTGGAGCGTGAAACCGGCGCTGCCCGCCGAGAGATCCGGCCAGCGCTCGCGTAATCCGAATGCGGCATCCCTTGCCAGTCGTTTGCCGCTCGATCGCATCACGAAATCGCGTAATCGCTCGAACGACGTAATCCGGACCTGACGCGCGAGCATTGGCGACTCCGAAAGATAATCGTGGATCGCCCGGAGATTGTTTCCGGTTAGCGCGACGGTCGGACGCGTCTCGCCGTAGCGCGCGTTTGCCGGCAGGATGCCGCTGGCGAGAATGCCGGGCACGTCGAGCGGATTGGCAGTGCTGTCTTCCAGGAGATCGGTCTCGACGCCGAGATCTCCGGCAACAGCGTGCATGAGCGTATCAGGATCGACCACGCCGCTGCGCAGCACCACCGTATCGGCTCCGAGCCCTATCGCTTTGCCTCTGGCCGCGGCCCAGCGCAGGAATACGGGCTCCACCAGGCCTCTGAGTGCATGCAGTTCAGGTGGTAGGTCGGATACGACGCGGAAACGGGCCTGCGTTTCGGCAAAGCCGCCATGCGGCCGGAGCGGGGACGAAGGTTCCTGAACCTCGCGCTCGCCCGTAGCAAAATTTGGATCGAACGGATCGAAACGCGGTCCGAGCGACAACTTTACCCACCCCGGATCGCTCGTCTAAAAAGCGCCCGGAAATTTTCGGGCGAAAGCGCCTGCAGTCGGCTAAAATAAATAATGAGCAATCTCCGGTTCCTATCCTGCTTCGGACGCCGCTCGCTCCGCAACGCTTTTTTGCGTGCGGCGGCGTTTCTCGTGCTGCTTCCCGCGATGCATTACGCGGCACCGCACGCAAAGGCGCAGGCGCAAACACCGGCGCCAACACAAGCGCAGGAAATCCTCATCCCCCGTTTCTGGGATCCGAAGCGCCGGCCCGAGAAGCCGAACCTCGGCCGCATGACGACGATCCGCTTTCTGGCCGAAGACGATTATCCGCCGTTTCATTTCCGCGGACCCAACGGTCTGCCGATCGGCTTCAATGTCGATATGGCGCGCGCGATTTGCGAGGAACTCGGCGTGACCTGCACGATTCAGGTGCGGCGCTTCGATACGCTGCTTGCAGCACTCGAGTCCGGTGCAGGCGATGCCGTCATCGCCTCGATCGCGATCACGCCGGAGACGCGCAAGAAAGCCGACTTCACCGACCGCTATTACCGCACGCCCGCGCGCTTCGTGGCGCGAAAGGATTCTCCGCTGCGCGAAATTGCGCCTGCGCGCGTTGCCGGCCGCTCCATCGCTGTGGTCGCCGGCAGCGCGCATGAGGCTTATATCCGCACCTTTTTCGCGGAGACGGCGATCCGGAGCTATCCGTCCGCGCCCGAAGCGCTCGCTGCGCTGAAGAAGGGTGAGGTGGATCTGGCCTTCGGCGACGGCATTTCGCTCGCGTTCTGGCTGAACGGCTCCGACTCCGAAGGCTGCTGCGCGTTCCGGGGCGGCGCCTATACCGAAAGCCGCTTCTTCGGCGAGGGCGTCGGTATCGCCGTCAAAACCGGCAATGAAGTGCTGCTCCGCGCACTCAATCACGCGCTCGCGCGCCTCTGGGAACGCGGGGTATTCACCGATCTCTATTTGCGTTATTTCCCGGTCGGTTTTTACTGATCCTTCCAAAAACGAGAAGAAGAATGGCGTCCGAACCGGCTGCCCTGGCAGCAACCTTGCGCGAAGTTGCGGAAACCTCGAATGCCTGGCCGTTCGAGGAAGCGAAGAAGATCGTCGCGCGCCTGAAGAAACGGCCCAAGGACGAGGTGCTGTTCGAGACCGGCTACGGCCCTTCGGGCCTGCCGCATATCGGCACCTTCGGCGAGGTCGCCCGCACCACCATGGTGCGTCACGCCTTCCGCGTGCTGACCGACGACAAGATCAAGACCAAGTTGCTTGCCTTCTCCGACGATATGGATGGCCTGCGCAAGGTGCCGGACAACGTGCCGAACAAGGACCTGCTGGCGCAGGACCTCGGCAAGCCGCTGACCCAGGTCCGCGATCCCTTCGGCACGCATCCGAGCTTCGGCGAACATAACAACGCGCGGCTGCGCGCCTTTCTCGACCAGTTCGGTTTCGAGTATGAATTTGCGTCCTCGACGCAATATTATAAGAGCGGCCGCTTCGACGAGACGCTGCTGAAGGTGTTGCAGAACTACGAAGCGGTGATGGCGATCATGCTGCCCTCGCTGCGCGAGGAGCGCGCTTCGACCTATTCGCCGTTCCTTCCGCTTTGCCCGCGCACGGGCGTCGTGTTGCAGGTGCCGATCGTCGATCATGACGTCAACGCCGGCACGATCACCTACGAAGACCCCGAAACCAAAGAGCGCGTGACCACGCCGGTCACCGGCGGCCGCGTCAAGCTGCAATGGAAGCCGGACTGGGCCATGCGCTGGGTCGCGCTCGGCGTCGATTACGAAATGGCAGGCAAGGATCTGATCGACTCGGTGAAGCTCTCCGGCGAGATCGCGCGCGCGCTCGGCGGCATGCCGCCGGAAGGCTTCAATTACGAGCTCTTCCTCGACGAGAAGGGCCAGAAGATTTCCAAGTCGAAGGGCAACGGCCTCACCATCGACGAGTGGCTGCGCTACGCGAGCCCGGAGTCTTTATCGCTCTTCATGTATCGGGAGCCGAAGGCGGCGAAGCGGCTTTACTTCGACGTGATCCCGAGGAATGTCGACGACTATCAGCAATTCCTTGAAGGCTATCGCAAGCAGACCGAATGGAAGCACCGGCTCGGCAATCCGGTCTGGCATATCCACTCCGGCAATCCGCCGGAACCGGACATGCCGGTCACCTTCCAGATGCTGCTCACGCTGGTTTCGTCGTCGAACGCGGAAAATGCCGAAACGCTCTGGGGTTTCATCGGCCGCTATCGTCCGGGCGTGACCAAGGACACGCATCCGAAGCTCGGCAATCTGGTTGAATACGCGATCCATTATTTCCGCGATTTCGTATTGCCGACCAAGAAATTCCGCGAGCCGACCGAGAGCGAACGCGCGGCCCTCACCGATCTGCGCGATGCGCTCTCGCAACTGCCGGCGGACGCGACTGCGGAGTCCATTCAGGACGTGGTCTATGAGATCGGCCGCCGCGAGCCGTTCCTCGATCACAAGAAGGCGGCCAAAGACGGCAAGCCCGGCGTTTCGCTGGAGTGGTTCAACATGCTCTATCAGGTGCTGCTCGGGCAGGAGAAGGGACCGCGCTTCGGTTCTTTCGTGGCGGTCTACGGCATCGAGAATACGGTCGCGATGATCGACGGAGCGCTGGCGCGCTCGGCTTGATCCAGGGCCGCAAACGCGCCGATCCGCAGGATCTTTTTGCGGTGGCGGGTTTATCCGTGCGGATTTTGCCGCACGGCCGATTTCAATAGAGCGAATTCTTTACCCGTGCGGGCAGGTCGCGGTCGTAGGTCTTACTGTCGAAACCTTCCCAGACTGCGGCAATCATGTCGCCCGCGCTTGGTAGCGTGCCCCGCGGGAGGTGCTTTGCCGGATCCCAGAGCTGCGAACGGACCACGGATTTCGAGCAATGAAAGTAAGCGCTTTCGACCGAGATCAGCACCACGGTCCGCGGCAGTTTATTTGCAACAGCGAAGCGTTGCAGAAGCTCCGCATTGATTGAAATCTGCGCGCGGCCGTTCACCCGCAACGTTTCTCCCACGCCGGGCACGATAAAGAGCAGCGACACGCGCGGATCGGCAACGATGTTCAGAAGGTTGTCGATCCGGTTGTTGCCGGGCCGGTCCGGAATGGCGAGTGTTCGCTCGTCGATGATCTGCACGAAGCCTGCGGCGTCGCCTTTGGGCGAACAGTCGATTCCATCCGGGCCGGAAGAAGCGAGGATCACGAAGGGCGAAGCCTTGACGAAAGCCTGATAGGGCTCGTTCAGGAACGTGATTTCCTTCGCCACCGAGCGGGGATTGGGTTCGCCATAGATCGCGCGCAGCGCTTCGGCGGAGGTGAGAAGGGTCATCTACTGGCTTGCCCAGACGATCCGCGCGATCCAGACCACATCGCTCATCGGCAGCACGCGGTCCTTATGGTCGGGGTTGAGCGATTTGAGCTCGACCGTTTTCGCGGTTTTCTTTTTCAGCTCCTTCGCCAGCACTTCGCCGTCCTTGGTTTTCAGGACCACGCGGTCGCCTTTGTGCAAGGGGGCGGCCGGCGAGACGACGATGACGTCGCCTTTGCGATAGAGCGGTTCCATGGAATTGCCGGAAACCTCGAGCGCATAGGCGTGGTCGTCGTCCACGTTCGGCAGCTTGATCTCGTCCCAGCCCGAGCCGACCGGAAAGCCGCTGTCGTCGAAGAAGCCGCCCGAGCCCGCTTCGGCAAAGCCGATCAGCGGCACCGGTTGCGCCGGGCGCTTCGGCTTCTTGGTCAGGAGCGAAATGAATTCGTCGATGGTGGCGCCGGTCGCTTCCAGCACTTTTGCGATGGATTCGGTCGAGGGCCAGCGGGCCCGCCCGTCCGGCGTTACGCGCTTCGATTTGTTGAAGGTGGTCGGGTCGAGTCCGGCCGCCTTGGCAAGGCCGGACGGCGAGAAGTTATAGCGGGCGGCAATGCGATCGACCGCGCCCCAGACCTGACTATGGCTCAGCATCGGGCTCTCCGATTCATGGCGAAGGATTATATACCCATTCGAGGGTTTATCATCTGGATAAGACGTGGCAAGGGGCTTGCCCCCGCTTGCGGCGCCATCCCACCGCCTCTAGAGCATGATCCCGAAAAGTGTGAAGCGGTTTTCGGAAAAGATCATGCGCAAACAAAGGGCTAAAGCAGGATGATTTTCATTTTCCGAATTGCCATCCTGCTTTAGCCTCCGCCGGCCTTTCGGGAAAAGTCGCCCATGTCGCTCCTGCTCGATCTTGCCTTGCCGTTCTCGCGCTTCTTCGAGGCTGAGGACGCGCACCGGCTCGCGATCCGGGCGCTCTCCATGATGCCCAAGGGTGGAACCCCGGTCGACGATCCGCGCCTTGCGGTTTCCGCCTTCGGGCTCAATTTCAAGAATCCGGTCGGTCTGGCCGCGGGCTTCGACAAGAACGCCGAAGTTCCCGATGCCGTGCTGGCGCTCGGTTTCGGCTTTGCCGAAGTCGGCACGCTGACGCCGAAAGCCCAGCCGGGCAATCCGCGGCCTCGCGTGTTCCGGCTGCTGCGCGACGAGGGCGTGATCAATCGTCTCGGCTTCAACAATGGCGGCTTCGATGCGGCGCTGTCCCGGCTGTCGCTGCGCGCGCCTTATGGAATTCTCGGCATCAATATCGGCGCGAACAAGGATTCGGCCGATCGCATCGCGGACTATGTTGCCGGCGTCGAGATCTTCTCGCCGCATGCGACCTATCTCACGGTCAACGTCTCCTCGCCGAACACGCCGGGTCTGCGCGATCTGCAATCCGCCCAGGCGCTCGATGAACTCATGAAGCGCGTGCTGGAGGCACGCGAGCGCGCCGCGCAGAAGGGCGACGGCCGCAAGCCGATTCTTTTGAAAATCGCGCCCGATGTCGCGCTTGGCGATCTCGACGACATCGTGCAAATCGCGAAAAAGCGCGCGATCGACGGCATGATTGTTTCCAATACCACCGTGAGCCGCCCGGCCTCGCTCACCGAAAAGGAAGCGAAAGAGCAGGGCGGCCTGTCGGGCAAGCCGCTCTTCGACCTCTCGACGCGCATGCTCGCGGAAACCTATCTGCGCGCCGAACGCGCGTTTCCGATCGTCGGCGTCGGCGGGGTCGATTCGGCGGAAGCCGCATGGAAAAAAATCCGTGCCGGCGCGACGCTGGTCCAGCTCTATACCGGCATGGTCTACAAGGGCTTCGGTCTCGTGCGCGAGATCAAGCGCGGCTTGAGCCTGAAGCTCGACCGCGGCAAGCACCGCTCGATCCAGGACGTGGTCGGGCTCGATGCGGTGGAAGCTTCCTCGTCTAGAGCATGATGCCGAAAAGCCTGCCCCCGGACTTGATCCGGGGGTGCGAAGCGGTTTTCGGAAAAGATCGCGCTCAATCAAACAAGTGAGTGACGAGTCTGATTCAATTGTAGCTAGCGCTTGCGCGCCTGCACCAGCCGCACGATCACCCAGATCGGTATCACGACCACCGCGCCGAGCAGGAGATAGCGCCACAGCCATTCGAAGGCGTCGAAGCCGAGGTTGAAGATGCTGCGGATCAGCGCCTCGATGCTCCAGAGGATATTGCGCGGATCGAGACCGATCACGGTCAGCACGAAGCCGACCAGAATGGAGAGCAGCACGAGCTTGATCGCGACCCCGAGCGGGGAGCCACCGAGAAAGCGCCGCAAGCCTTCGTCCGCCATCATATCCTCCTGGAACAGCGTCAGTTGCGCCGGAATATCAGACCGGCAAGCGTTCCGACAATAAAGGCGAGAAAGGCAACACCGAGGCCGTAGTCGAGCCGGGCCTCGCGGGCGGAATGCGCGACAAAGGCCTCGAAGCCGGTTTTTACGACTTCGATCGCGGTGGTCTGTTGCGCGGCAAGCACCCCGTTCGAAAAGACGTGCACGTCGATTTCGTAGGAGCCGGTGGGCGCGGTGCCGGGAATCGGCACGGTCGCGCGAAACAGCGTCGGGGTCAGGAACGTCACCGCATTGGTCTCTTCGTAAAAGAGCCCTTCGGCCTTTTTCACGCGCAACAGCGCCTGCCCGAATTCCTCGTCGGCAAGGATCGTCGGCGGCAAGGCCGCGTAAGCGAGACCGATCTTGTATTTCGCCTGCAGGTCGAGCGGACCGAATTCCGAGGGCGCACGATTGGTGAGCACGGCGAGATAAGACGGCGTTTCCGGATAGCGCCGCGATTCGTAGTTCACCCAGAGCCCGAGAATGCGGTCCTTCTTGCGCGTGACGAAGGTCGCCGCCGGGCCGCGCACGGTGATCGCGATATCGTATTTCTTCGGCTTATCGCGCGGCGCGTCGCTTTCCTCGATGGCGGCGAACAGCACGAGCGACGTGCCGGTGAAGTTCGAACTGATGAGCACGCGATGGGTGGAGAGCGAGGTAACCAGACGCTCGGCCCGCGCGAGCGGCGCGAAAGAGGGGGCGAGCATCAGGAAGAGCGCCGCGAATGCCGCGGCTTTGCGCAGCTTCATCCGCCGGCCTCCGAGATTACGGAGAACAGTTCGAGCGGTTTGGTCAGGAGGTCGATCCCAACCCGCGCCGCGACGGCGAAGATCAGAATGCCGAGCAGGAAGCGCAATTGCTCGGCGCGGATCGCCTGGCCGGCCCGCGCGCCGGACTGCGCGCCGATCACGCCGCCGATCATCAGCGTGAAGGCAAGCACCACGTCGACCGAGCGGTTTTCCACCGCATGCAGGATCGTCGCGGCCAGCATCGTGAAGAGGGTCAGGAACTGCGCGGTGCCGACCGCGACGGCAGTCGGAACGCGCAGGAGATAGATGAGCGCCGGAACGAGCAGGAAGCCGCCGCCGATACCCATCAGGGCGCCGAGCAGGCCGACTCCGAACCCGATCACGGTCACCGGAATGGCGGAAACGTAAATGCGCGACTGGCGGAAGCGGAATTTCAGCGGCAGGCCGTGAAACCAGGCATGCGTGCCCGGGCGGCGCAGCACCGGCTGTTGCCCGTGCATCGAGCGCAGGAGCGCGCGCACGCTTTCCACGATCATCAAGGCGCCGATGGCCGACAGCAACACGATGTAGGAAAGATTGATGATGAGATCGAGCTGGCCGAGCCGCCGGAGCAGCGAGAAGATCCAGACGCCCGCGGCGGTGCCGAGCATGCCGCCCGACAACAGCACGAGCCCGAGCCCGCTATCGACGAGCTTCTTGCGCCAGTAGGACAGGACGCTGGTAATCGAGGAAGCCGCGATGTGGCTCGGCACGCTCGCAACCGCGACTGCAGGCGGAATGCCGACCAGAATGAGCATCGGCGTCATCAGGAAGCCGCCGCCGACGCCGAACATTCCCGAGATGAACCCAACCGCGATCCCCAGCCCGAATATCAGAAGGATATTGACCGGCAGTTCGGCTATCGGAAGGTAGATCGACAATATGGGCTTCCGGCACTTTCGCGTGGCCGCTCTTCTAGCGGCAGCACTACGGCATCAACATGTCGCCGTGCGTGCTTGTCAATGATAAGTGCGCGGCAGCGTTACTTCTTTTGCTTCTTTTACGGCGTTGACATGACAGTCTGCCACTCGGCCTTCAGCGTCGGATTATTGATCGCGGCATCCGAGGTCTCATCTTCCCAGGTCTGCACCGCGAGTTGCGCCGCAACCAGCGTCTGCTGGTCGAGCCGCTTGGCGACGTCGTCGCGCTTCTTGGCGGCGTCGGTATCGCCCTGGTTCGCGGCGAGCGCGAACCAGCGGTAGGATTCCGCAAGATTGGCCGGCACGCCGAGCCCGCGGGCATAAAGCACGCCGAGATTGTACTGGCTGTCGCGCAGGCCGCGGTCGGCGGCGCGGCGGAACCACGGAATGGCGTTCGTATAGTCGGGTTTGCCGCCGGGGCCGGAGTCTTCCACGATCATGACGGCGAGGTTATGCATCGCCTTCAGGTGGCCGCTTTCGGCCGCGGTTGCGTAGTTGGTGCGGGCCCGGCCGCGATCGCGCTGCACGCCCTGGCCCTTTTCGTAGGCCATGCCGAGCCGGAAGGCGGCCGCAGCGGAGCCTTTGGTCACCGCGCGCTCGAACCACTTGATCGCTTCCTGCGTATTGGCGGTGACGCCGTTGCCGGTGAGATAGCGCTCGCCGATTTCGAACGCCGCTGCCGGGTCGCCGTTCAGCGCGGCATGCCGGAGCGCCTGCGTGCCGATACCGGCCGGCAGTTCGCCGGCATGGGTTTGTGGTGTCGGTGAAACGGAGACGGTGGCCTGCTGCTTGGCAGGGGGCGTCTGCTTTTGCGTCTGCGGCTGCGTTTGCGCCGTGGGCTGCACGGCAATCTGCTGCACGTTCTGCGTAGCGGCGGTGCTTTGGGTCGTCAGCGCGTCGTCAGGAAGGCGGACGAAAAGTGAGTTCTGCTGCTGGGGCGCGAGAATCCCAGACGAGGGCGCGAGCGAAGCGGTGGGGTCGATGATCCCCGGAATCATCGAGCGCTGCTGCACGACGGGCGGGACGGATTGGGTCTGCGGCGCGAGTGCTGGCTGCTGCGGCGGTGCTTTCTTGGCGGGGCCCGGCGCGGGGGTGACTGCCGTTTCGCTGCCGCCGATCAGGTTGGTAATGAAGCGCACGTCGAAGAAGCGCACGACGCTGAAACCGAGCATGGCGACGACGAGGCCGAGCAGGACCGCGCGCCGCGAACGCGCGAAAAGCCCGCCGATTGAGATTTTCTTTTTGGCTTCCGGAGCGCCTTCCGCGGCCGGTTCGTTCGGCGCTTCCGCTGCCGCAGCCTGGGCCGCGCGGCGTGCGGCGGCAATGAAGTCAGATGTCTTGACGTTGGTATCGCGCGGCGGCGCGATGTCGGCAACAGCCGCTTCGGACTGCGCGATGCGCTGCTGCACCGGCGTTGGCCGCGAGCGCGGCGCGCCGGAGCCGGGTTCGAGTGGATAATCGGCCGGCAGTTCGTCGGTGACGATGAACTCGTCGTGCGAGCGAACCGTTACCGGTGCGGAGCGCGTGAAGCGTCGCTGCGCGTCAGCAGGTGCCGATACCATCGTGACGGTGCGGGGCGCGGGCTTTTCGGCGAGCGGCTTTTCCGCGGGAATCTCGGGTTGCAGCGGCACCGGCGGGGCGACGTTTTGCTGCGCCGCGGCCACTTGCTGTGGCATGGTCTGCCGCGCGGCGTGCAATTCGCGCAGGGCCGTTTTCGCGGCACGTTCGGCCACATCCATGGCGTTGGCGCGGGCTTTGTCGAACTGCGACGAAAGATCGGAAATGCCGCGCTCGATCGCGCCGAGATTGGCGAGCTTCGCCTCCGAAGCATCGAGCCGGTCGACCAGGCTACGCATGGTCTCTTCGAGACCCATGGGATTGGGGCTCTCGACCTTGTCGAGCGTGTGCTGCAACGAATCCAGGCGCTCGTGAATCCGGTCGAACGCCTCGTTGTTCGGCTCGGCTGCGACATGCACCGGCGCCTGTGCGCTCGTTTCGATGCGGTCGGCGAGGGCGTCGATGCGTTGTTCGAGCGCGCTGACGATGTTGCGGACACCAGTATCATCTGGCACCGAAATCCGCTCGACCTTGCCCGCGATCGCCTCGATCTGCGCCACCACGGTCTGCAGGTTCTGGGCGGGAAGGGCGTTCGACAACAGATCGCGCACTTCCTGGATCTGGTTCTGGATCCGCGCGACCGTGGTGCCGTCGATGCTTTTGGCGTTGATGACGTCGAGCTTGTCGGAGAGCGCGTTCAGGTCGCCTTCCACCGAGAGGAAGGACTCCGCCGGCCGGACATTGGCCAATGCCGAGCGGATTTCCTCGAGCGCGGTCAGCACCGCCTGCGCCGAGCGGTTGTCCTTCGGCGAGTTCATGGTCGCGCGATCGACCTTGCGTGCGAGCGCCTCGACCGTCTGTTCCAGCGATTCCAGCGTGCGGCGTGGGGCGAGGTCGGCCATCGAGCGCGCGAGATCGGCGATATCGCGGCGCAACTCCGAGACATGCGCGAAATCGGCTTTCTCGTTCGCCTTGCGCAGCGACTGCATTTCGTCCGCGATCGTCTTCAGCTGACGCTCGAAATTGGCGAATTGCGGCGCGGGCGCCGGCGTTTCCTTCGGTGCGGCGGTCCGTGGCGCCGGGCGCGCAGGCGCGCGCCGCCGCGGCGTCCCGTCGAGCACCGACTGGCGCTCCATGATTTCGGCAACGGCGGCATCGAGTTCGTCGGCGGTCGGGGCGTATTGCGGCGCGGTTGCGGTGGTGACCGCGACTTCGCGCTCCAGCCGCTCGCTCATCTGCGAGATCACGCGCGCCATCTCGTCGAGCTTGCCATCGACGACGGAATCCTCGCGCCGGGCCGGCCGGTCGAGCAGAATGGTTTCGATCCGGGAATCCAGCTTGCGGATCGCGGAGCTGATTTCCTCGCGGCCGTTATTGCGTTCCGCCCGCTCCACGCTGGTGAGCATGAGGTCGATCCGCTCGGTCAGCGAATCGAGCGAAGCGGCGATCTGGTCGTTGCCTTTGCCGCGCTGGGGCGGCTCGGGTTGAAATTGCGGCTGCGGCCGCGCCTGGGCATTGCGCCGCGCGAGCATATTGATCTGCTCGGCGAGATCGTCGAGGCGGTGGTCGAAATTGGTTGCCGGATTGCGGCCGCGGCCATGGCCGCCACGTGTATTTTCGCGAATCGCCGCTTCCAGCCATTCGCCCACGGATAGGCCCTCGCGCCGGGCGGCTTCGCGCGCTGTGTCCCAGGTATCCTGGTCCACCGCGCTCACGCTCCAGGGGACGCCTGCACTCATCGCCGATCCATCCTGCGGGGCGCCCGGGATGAAGTCGGACGGCGCCACTCCGCCGTCCTGAATCTTGATAGTTACGGTAAATGCTGGGTTAATTTTCTCCGTTTCCCGTTCAATTCCTTAAGAAAGCGGCAGCGCCGGTCCGCCACATTGAGCCTGATCTTAAGAAATTGCTTGACGTTTACGTCAACTGAGATACAGTTAGGGAAACCCTTTGGCCGGCAACCCCTCCGGCCATACGCCAAGGGAGAGGACTCCATGGGACACCTGCAAGCCATTGAAGCTGTTTCGCCTTCCGATACGCATTCGCGCGATCTCTGGGCCGAATTCGACAATCACACCGGCGGCTCGGAACGCGGCGGCCAGCAGATTTTCACCATCCGCGACCTGGCTCGCGAATTCGGCGTCACCGCCCGCACGCTTCGCTTCTATGAAGAGAAGGAGCTGCTTTCGCCGCGGCGTCAGGGGCAGGAGCGGCTTTATTCCCGCCGCGACCGCGCCCGCCTGAAACTCGTCCTGATGGGCAAGCGGGTCGGTTTCTCGCTCGAAGAGATCCGCTCCATGCTCGATCTCTACGACCTCGGTGACGGCCGTGTCACACAGCTCAAGGTATCCTACACTCG
Organism: Pseudomonadota bacterium; assembly: GCA_963205465.1. GTDB lineage: Bacteria > Pseudomonadota > Alphaproteobacteria > Rhizobiales > Xanthobacteraceae. The sequence continues at coordinate 13,004 of CAUJKG010000387.1, forward strand.
CTTCAACGAGCGCATCGAGCGGCTGAAGCAGCAGCGCGACGAGATCGACGAAGCGATCGCGGCGATGCAGCGCGCCAGCAAATCGCTTGCGGAAATGTTGAAAGAGCGCGGCGCTGCCGTCGCCTGATCCGAACGCCAGTCTTCCCGGAGAAAATCCATGCCGGTCTATAAAGCACCCGTTGACGACACCATGTTTCTGCTGCGCGACGTCTTCAACATCGCGCGCTACGACAATCTTCCGGGCTTTGCCGAAGCCACGCCCGATACCATCGAGGCGATCCTCTCCGAAGGCGGCAAGTTTTGCGAGGAAGTGCTCGCGCCGCTGAATCAGGTCGGCGATCGCGAAGGCTGCAAGCGCGCGGCCGACGGCTCGGTGACGACGCCGAAAGGCTTCAAGGAAGCCTACAAGCAAATGACCGAGGGCGGCTGGCTCGGCCTCTCGGCGGAAGAGAAATACGGCGGTCAGGGCCTGCCGTTCGTCATCAGCGCGGCCATGAACGAATTCCAGAGCAGCGCCAATATGGCCTTCGCGATGTATCCGGGCCTGACGCTCGGCGCGGTGCGCGCCTTGCGCATCCACGGCACCGAAGAACAGCGCGACACCTATCTACCGAAGATGATCGGCGGCCAGTGGACCGGCACGATGAATCTCACCGAGCCGCATTGCGGCACCGATCTCGGTCTCATCAAGACCAAGGCCGTGAAGCAGCCGGACGGCTGCTACAAGATCACCGGCACCAAGATTTTCATTTCCGCGGGTGAACACGACTTGTCCGAGAACATCGTGCATCTGGTGCTTGCGCGCATCGAAGGCGCGCCGGAAGGTGTGAAGGGCATCTCGCTCTTCGTGGTGCCGAAATTCCTGCCTACAAAAGACGGCGGCGTCGGTGAGCGCAATGCACTCGTCTGCGGCTCGATCGAGCACAAGATGGGCATTCACGGCAACTCGACCTGCGTCATGAATTATGACGGCGCGACCGGCTGGCTGGTCGGCGAGGAAAACCGCGGGCTACCGGCGATGTTCGTGATGATGAATGAAGCCCGCCTCGGCGTCGGCATTCAGGGGCTCGCGCAGGGCGAAGTCGCCTATCAGAACGCTGTGCTCTACGCGAAGGACCGCCTGCAGGGCCGCTCCATCGGCGGCGTGAAGAATCCCGAGAAGCCCGCCGACCCGATCATCGTGCATCCGGACATCCGCCGGAATCTGATGACCATGAAGGCGGTCAACGAAGGCGGCCGCGCGCTGATGATCTGGATCGCGCTGCAGGGCGATCTGCTCGCGCGTTCCGAGGACGAAAAGACGAAGCAGCTTGCCGACGACTACATGGGCATCCTGACCCCGATCCTCAAAGGCGTGATGACCGATCTCGGCTTCCAGAATGCGGTCATGGCCCAGCAAGTATTCGGCGGTCACGGCTATATCGCCGAGCACGGCATGGAGCAGTTCGTGCGCGATGCCCGCATCGCCATGATCTACGAAGGCGCAAACGGCATCCAGGCGCTCGATCTGGTCGGCCGCAAGCTGCCGAAAGACGGCGGCCGCGCGATTACCGCCTTCTTCAACGAAGTCTCCGCTTTCGTGAAGGAAAACGAAGCCGACGAGAAGATGAAGCCTTTCGTCACGCCGCTTTCGGAATCTCTGAAGCACCTGCAGGGCGCGACCATGTGGTTCATGCAGAATGCGATGAAGCGGCCCGACAATGCCGGTGCCGGTTCTTATGATTACATGCACCTCTTCGGGCTCGTCGCGCTCGGATATATGTGGGCGCAGATGGCGAAGGTAGCGCTCGCAAAAAAGAGCGGAAGTGATTCCGCGCCCGCGATGGACGCGAAGCTCATGACCGCCAAGTTCTTCGTCGAACGCATGTTGCCGGAGACCGCTGCGCACCTGAAGCGCATCCAGTCCGGCGCCGACAATCTGATGGATATGCCTGCCGAAGCGTTCTGACGCTTCCAAGGGCAACAAACAAACGGGAGACGCCAATGACCGAAGCATTTGTTTACGACGCAGTTCGTACTCCGCGTGGCCGCGGCAAGAAAGACGGCTCGCTCCACGAGGTCTCGACACTTTCGCTCGCGGCTACCGCGCTCCGCGCGATCAAGGAGCGCAACAACCTCGATACCCATCTCGTCGATGACGTGGTGATGGGTTGCGTCGATCCGGTCGGTGAAGCGGGTTCGGATATCGCGCGTGCGGCGGCGCTGACCGCCGACTACGGCAATCACGTTCCCGGCGTGCAGATCAATCGCTTCTGCGCCTCCGGTCTCGACGCGGTGAACTTCGCCGCGGCGCAGGTGATGTCCGGCCAGCACGACATGACCATCGGCGGCGGCGTCGAAGCCATGTCGCGTGTCGGCATGGGCGCTTCCGGCGGCGCCTGGCCGATGGATCCGCAGATCGCGGTGAAATCCTATTTCATGCCGCAGGGCGTTTCGGCCGATCTGATCGCGACCAAATACGGCTTCTCGCGCGACGACGTCGACCAGTATTCGGTCGAAAGCCAGAAGCTGGCCGCGCAAAGCTGGAAGGAAGGCCGCTTCAAGAAGTCGATCGTGCCGGTCAAGGACGTCAACGGCCTCACCATCCTCGATCATGACGAGCACATGCGCCCTTC
>CAUJKG010000388.1 GCA_963205465.1 Pseudomonadota bacterium
CACCTGCCTCGTAAGACGAAGGCAGGAAGTCGATCAGCCGCCGCATCTGCAACAGGCACTCGACGTCGTTCTCGAACGCGCCGTCCGCGACCGAGGAGCGCGTGGTGTGCACTTTCGCACCGCCGAGTTCTTCGGCCGTCACGGTTTCGTTCGTTACGGTCTTCACCACGTCCGGGCCGGTCACGAACATGTAGCTCGTATCCTTGACCATGAAGATGAAGTCGGTCATCGCCGGCGAATAGACATCGCCGCCAGCGCACGGCCCCATGATGACGGAAATCTGCGGGATCACGCCGGACGCGATCACGTTGCGCTTGAAAACCTCGCCATAGCCGCCGAGGGCCGCGACCCCTTCCTGAATGCGCGCCCCGCCGGCATCGAACAACCCGACGATCGGCGCGCGGGTTTTCAGCGCGAGGTCCTGAATCTTGGTGATCTTCTGCGCGTGGCTTTCGGAGAGCGAGCCGCCGAACACGGTGAAGTCCTTGGCGAAGACGAAGACCTGCCGCCCGTTCACCGTGCCCCAGCCGGTGACGACGCCGTCGCCCGGCACTTTCGTTTTCTCCATGCCGAAGTCGGTGGCGCGGTGCTGCACGAAGGTGTCGAATTCCTCGAAGGAGCCGCGGTCGAGCAAAAGGTTGATGCGCTCGCGCGCGGTCAGCTTGCCGCGCTTGTGCTGCGCGTCGATGCGCGCCTCGCCGCCGCCGAGCTGGGCTTCCGCACGGCGGGTTTCCAGCGCTTCGAGAATGTCCTTCATTGGTATCAGCCCCTTTATTACTGAGACAAAGCTAGCACAGGCACTTCTTTTTCGTCATCGCCGGACGCAGCACCGCCTTTCGTCATGCCCGGCTTTAGGCCGGGCATCCAGCCTTTTTCCGTCCCGCGCTGCCAAGGCCGGCTTGGGTGAAAAGCCCTGCCATGACGCGTAAAATGAATGCCTCCTTCGCCGCATGGCGCCCGGGGCCTTGCCTTCGCTATTCTAGGGCCCGTGACCGATACCGAATCCCCCACCCCGAAGCATTCGCTGGCCGAAGACATCTTCGCGATCGTCACCGGCGCGCTGTTCATTTCCTTCGGCGTCATGCTGTTCAAGAAAGCGGGGCTCCTGACGGGCGGCACCTCCGGCATCGCCTTCCTCGCCTATTATCTGGCGGGGGTGCCATTCGGGCTCGGCTTCTTCGTCATCAACCTGCCGTTCTATGTTCTCTCGTTGATGCGCATGGGCTGGCGTTTCACGATAAAGACCTTCTGCGCCGTGGCGCTGGTCTCGGTGCTGTCGGAAACGCATGGATATTTCATCGAGATCGGAAGGCTCGAGCCGGTCTATGCCTCGATCTTCGGCGGGCTCTTGTTCGGGATCGGCTTCATCGTGCTGTTCCGCCATCAGGCGAGCCTCGGCGGCGTCAATATTCTCGCGCTCTACCTGCAGGACAAGTTCGGTATCCGTGCAGGCAAGCTGCAGCTCGGCGTCGATTTCGTGGTACTGATCGCTTCGCTCCTAGTGGTCGACTGGAGGCTGGTCGCAATTTCCGTGCTTGGATCGATCGCGCTGAACCTCGTGATCTGGGTAAACCATCGCCGCGACCGCTATGTAGCCTGGTCGGCGGCCTGAAAAATCTTTGCCGCCGGTCATTGAACCGTCACAAACCGCGCCTATATAGGCTTCATCGGACTTCGAAGAGCGAAGCCCCTTCACCACGGATGTACTGGGAAGCGGGATTTTAGCGAAGATGCGAAGCCCGGTTGGCCCGCCCGGCAGGAATGCCCGGCGGGTTTCGTTTTTTAAGGGCCGCTACCGGGGCAACGCGCCGAGTTGCGTCAACAAAGCCTTCGCAACGGGCACCCGCGCTGCGACCTGCTTCTCCTCGTTCGGATCCAGGTTGAGCGCGAAGATATAGGTCTCCCCGCCCCGCTCGACCCAGCCGACGAACCAGCCGATCTTGTTGTCGCCCGACGGAATCCATCCTGTCTTGCCGCGCAGCGTGGCGTCCCCGATCTTCTCGAGGAACATCATGTCCTTCACGGTCTGAACATTCTTCGGGTGCACCGGCAGCTTGCCGATATAAAGCCGCTCCAGAAACTCGACTTGCTGCAAGGCGGAGATGCGCAGCTTGCCGTCGAGCCAGAATGAGTCCTCATTGCCGCCGATGTCGCGGTTGCCGTAGCCGAACTGCGAGACATACACGCGCATGCGCGTGGACGTGATCTGCCGCGCGATGTCCTGAAACACCCACACTGCGGACGCCCTGAAGGCGCTGGCCGGCGTGTGGTCCTTATTCCATGCTTCGAACTCGCGCTTGGTGCCGTCCCATTTGAACACCGGGTGTGCGGCATCCTTGATGACGCCGGTCTCGAGCGCGATCAGTGCATTCGGAATCTTGAAAGTGGAGGCAGGCAGAAAACCCCGCAGGTGGCGGGCTGCATTCACGACCGTCATGCGGTTCTTCGAAAGCTCCAGCATCACGAAGGTACCGTCCGTCCCAATCTCCTTGAAGGCCTTTTCGAGATCGTCGCGCATCACGATCTGCCGCTCCGGCATCTGCGCCAGCGCAGGCGTGACGGCGAGCATCGCAAGGAAAAGTGCAAAGAGCTTCATGCTGTCGAGAGTTCGTTACCTGCGTGGCAAAATTCCGGCCGCGCACGGCGCCGGAAGAATTTTCCAAGAGAAGGATCCCACATCACGACGGATTGGCGACTGCCTTCTTGTTGAACTGCCAGATCGCGATCGCAATGCCGAGCGCGGAAACACCACCAATGAGGATCGCGAGCGGGTTGGGTCCGAGCCGCTCGAAGAACTGCGTATAGAAATGAATTGCGCCGAACACAGCGCAGACATTCACTACCCAGCGGCGATCGTTCTTCATCGCCCAGATTGCAAAGACGATCAGCGCCAGCGCCCAACCGATCACGAATGCCACACGGGGAATCGTGGGAACCTTTCCACCGAAGAAGCCGGAAAGTTGCTCCAGCCGGTCGCCCCAGAGCGAGCCGATCCAGAATCCAAAATTGACGAGCAGGATCGAGACTCTCGCCGCCATGAGCGCGAGCCGCTCATAGGCCGCCTGCACCAGAAGCGAAACCTGATAGGCGGCGAGCGTCAGCAGGCTGAGCGCGACAATCGTAAGCGAAGGCTCCTTGATGCCGAGAAAGTAGCTCGCGTGAAAATAGCCGGTGCGCGCGCCGAGCACGGAAGAGAGCGCGATAACGGCAAGCGCCATCAGGAGCCCGCTCCGTGCGATCACCGCAGCAATCGCAAAGCCGATCGCGCAACCGAGGAAGGCCCAGACCGATCCGTCGGTCATGTAGACGACCCCGCCGCCGAGCCCGAGCGCGCCAAGGAGAACGCAGATGTTGCCGAGCACGCCCCATTCGAGCGGCGCGTAATAAACCAGTGCAAGACCAAGCGCGAGCACCACCGCGCCGAGCACAATCCCCGTCGTCGCATCGGGC
>CAUJKG010000389.1 GCA_963205465.1 Pseudomonadota bacterium
GGCGGCGTGTGCGACCTCGCCGCACAGGCCGCAGCCGACGCAACTCTCGATCACGGTCGCGACCGGATCGGTGCGCAGCGGATCGGGCGACGGCTTCACCGTCAGCGACGGACAGCCGGAGAGCCGCATGCAGGAATGATCGCCGGTGCAGACATCGGGATCGACCCAGAAGCGCGTGCGCTCGACGCGCTTGCCTTCGGCCTTCATTTTCGCAAAAGCAGGCTTCACGCGGCGCTGGCGCGCAAGCTGGCATTCGCCATCGGCGATTACGACCTTCAGCCCCTTTTCGTCCGAGGTTAGCGCGTCGCGCAGCGTATCCATCATGCCTTTGACGCCATAGGTGCGCTGGCGCTTCACAAAAGGCACGCCGAGGCTCTTCAGCGCGTTCTCGATTTCAAGACCGTTGCCGCGGCCGTCCTTCTCCGGAGCGCTCGACGGAATGTCCTGCAGGCCGGTCGCGCTCGAATAGCCGTTGTTCATGACGATGAGCACGGAGTCGGTTTTGTTGAAGGTCGCACCGGCGACACCGGTCAAGAGACCGTTATGCCAGAATCCGCCGTCGCCCATGATCGAGACCGGCCGCTTCTTCTGCGTTCCGGAAACTGCCGCGGCGGAGGCGAGCGACATGCCGTAACCGAGAATGGAATTGCCCTGGCTGAAGGGCGCGAAGGTCCCGAAGGCATGGCAACCGATATCGGCCGCGACATGCACCGGACCCATTTCCTGCTTCAGCAATTTCATCGCCGAGAAGACCGGCCGTTCCGGGCATCCGGTGCAGAATGTCGGCGGCCGCGGCGGCAGCGGGTTCCCGAGGGCGGCGGCGACTTCTTTCTGATGCGCTTCGGTTTGCGCGATCCAGTCGGCAAGCACGGGCATCCTGACGCCATTGGCGTCGAAGAATTGCGTTAGGCCGCGAGCCATCACGAGAGGCGTATATTCGCCGGCTACGGGCAAGACGTCCTTGCCGAAAATCTTGGTATTGAGATCGGCTTTGCGAAGAATCTGGCCAACCGCCTGTTCGATGAATTCCGGGTTGCCTTCTTCGACGATCAGCACGGATTTTTTGCCGGCGCAGAATTTCGCAATCTGCTCGGGCACCAGCGGATAGGTGACGTTCAAGACCAGCGTCGGCACTTTCATATTTCCGAAAGCGTCGGACAGCCCGGCAAGCGCCAGGCGTCCATTCAGCACGTTGAACAGCCCGCCCTGCACGATGATGCCGACTTCGCCGTCTTCGGGGCCGACGATCTCGTTGAGCTTATGCTCGAGAATGAATTGCTGTGCTTGTGGCAGGCGTTGCTCGGTCTTGTGCTTTTCCTGTGCGAAGGTCGCCGGCGGATGGCTGAGCCGGTCGTATTCGAACACGGCGGGAGAGGGGATCCGGTGCTTGGCGGAGAACTGCGAAGCGACGTTGTCGCTGGCTTCGAAGCTGCCATAGACGTGGCAGGCGCGGATGCGCAGTTCCAGCATCACCGGCGTGTTGCTGGCCTCCGAAAGCGCGAAACCTTGTTCGACCATGCGTACGATGGTCGGCAGTTCCGGCCGCGGATCGAGCAGCCAGATCGAAGACTTCAGCGCGAATGCGTGCGTGCGCTCCTGAATGACGCTGGCGCCTTCGCCGTAATCTTCGCCGACCACGATCAGCGAGCCGCCGATGACGCCCGCGGACGCAAGATTGGAAAGGGCGTCGGCGGCGACATTGGTGCCGACGATGGATTTCCACGTCACTGCGCCGCGCAGCGGATAGTTGATGGAGGCTCCTAACATCGCCGCCGCGGCGGCTTCGTTGGTGCAGGTCTCGAGATGCACGCCGAGTTCGGAGAGCAAATCTTCCGATTGCACGAGGACGTCGAGCAGATGGCTGACCGGCGCGCCCTGGTAGCCGCCGACATAAGCGACGCCCGATTGCAAGAGCGCCTTGGTGACCGCCAGGATGCCTTCACCCCGGAAAGTCTCGCCTTTCCCGAGCGTCAGACTCTTGATCTCGCTGTGGAACGAGACTTCTGCCATTGGGTTGCGTCCGTTATTCCTTGTGGCCGACTTCTGCCGCGATCTTTTGCAGGATCTTCAGGAACTTCGCGCGGTCCTTCGGTCCCACGATGCGATCGAGATTTTCGTCGTGGCGTTTGGCGCAGGCGGTGAGTTCTGCGAGCTTTTTCCTGCCGTTCTCGGTCAAGGTAAGCTGATAACTGCGCCGGTCGGATTTCATTTTCTCGCGCTTCACGAAGCCACGCTTCTCCAGGTCTTCCAGGATCGGCGTAAGCGTGGACTTGTCACGTCCGTTCGCTGCGGCGAGCGTGGTCTGGCTGATGCCGGGGTTGCGGCCGATCAGCATCAGCGTCGCGAAGCGGCCCGGGCTGAGGTCGATCTCTCTGGCTTCGTCGCGGAACGCCTGAAACGAAGCGGCTTGCGCAAGGCGCAGATGAAAACCGATCCGGTTCGCAAGTATCCCGAAATCGAGGTTCTCGTTTGCGGCGTTCTTTCGCAAGGCCGTGCTTTCGTCTTCGGCGCTGCTGGAGAGAGGAGCTTGCTTCATCGCAGGTTGATCCGGTTGGTGCGCGGGGGAACAGGTCTCGTCCCTCTACTATTCGTTCGGCAGGCGGGGAAGAATACCAAAGCAAAATGGTTTTGTACCCAACTAATTTACTTTACAAGTGGATCGCTCTTTGGCTCAATTACAGACAGAGAGCTCGATATTGTGCCGCAACATAGCCGTTCCGGGATCGCGCCGGCGGGTAAGTGCATGACAATATTGATTGGTTCTGTAGGATAACAATCAAGAGCCGGTTTGTGCCGGCCGAAAAGATACCGGCAACGCCACGAACAAGCCGGTGAAACAGGGAGGACTGCAATGAAGTTGCGCGCGACTGCGCTTGGGGCCTTGCTTGCATTCGGCATTGCCGGTTCGGCAGCGGCTCAGGACAAGCCGGTACATTTGAAAATGGGCCATTGGGTTCCGCCGGCCCATCCGCTGCAGAAGGCGATGGAAGAGTGGGGCGCATCGGTGCAAAAGGCATCGAACGGCACGATCACGTTCCAGGTCTATCCGGCGCAGCAACTCGGTAAAGCGCCGGATCATTACGACATGGCGCGCGACGGCATCGCCGACGTGACCTACATAAATCCAGGCTATCAGCCCGGCCGCTTTCCGATCATCGCCGCGGGCGAACTGCCGTTCCTGATGAAGAATGGCATCGGTGGGTCGGTCGCGCTCGATAAGTGGTATCGCAAATACGCCGCGAACGAGATGAAGGACGTGAAGTTCTGTCTCGCCTTCGTGCACGATCCCGGCGCGCTGCACGCCAAGAAGAAGATCGAAACGCCCGATCAGATCAAGGGCATGAAGATTCGTCCGGCACATGCCACCATGGCGTCCTTCGTGACGCTGCTGGGCGGCTCGAACGTGCAGGCATCCGCGCCGGAATCGCGTGAAGTGCTGGAGCGCGGGGTTGCCGACGCGATCACGTTCCCCTGGGGCTCGATCCTCCTGTTCAAGATCGACAGCGTGACCAAGTTCCACATGGACCTGCCGCTTTACAACACCACCTTTGCCTGGGTGATGAACAAGGCGAAGTACGACGCCATGTCGCCGGCGCAGAAGAAAGTGATCGACGATCACTGTTCGCCGGAATGGGCAGCCAAGGTGGCAACGCCTTGGGCCAATTATGAAGCCGCCGGCCGCGACAAGCTCCGCGCTGCCGCCGGGCATACGGTCTACAAGATCTCGGACGCGCAGGTTGCGCAATGGCAGAAAGCGGCCGAGCCGCTCTCGAAAATCTGGGCCGACAACATCAAGAAGGCCAACGCCGGTGATCCCGACGCGATGTTGAAGGCGCTGAAAGACGAGTTGAAAGCGGCGGACTCCGCCTTCTGATGGCGTCGCCTGTCGAGCGAAACCGCGCGATCGAGCGCCTGATCGCTTACACCGAAGCGGCGGCGGGGATTTTCCTCGCCGCTGTTACCGCTCTTGTCTTCGTCAATGTCATGTTGCGCGGCGGCAGCACCGGACTTGGCGATTTTCTGAACTGGGTGAGCGGACGCGAAGACTTAAAATTCGTGCTGACTGTCCCCGAGTGGTACCACCTGTCCTGTCTCGCGCTCGGCGTTTGCGTGTTCTGGGGGATCGCCGCGACCAGCTATCGCAACGACCACATCAAGGTTGACATCCTGTGGGACTGGGTAGGCCCGCACGGCAAGCGCCTGATCGATATCTTCGCAACCGGGGCACTGTTGTTATTCCTGCTGGTCTTCACCTACATGCTCGGCGTCAAAGTGATGAGCGGCTATTGGAGCGGCGAAGCGACCTACGACCTGCGCCTGAAGCTCTGGCCCTTTCATCTCGTCATGGCGCTCGGTATCCTTTTCGCCACGCTCCTGATCGCAGTCCGGCTGTTCCGACTCGTTCGCGGCGAGCCGGTCGAACGCGACCGCAAGATCGAGCACCTCGAGTAATCCGATGACCGAAAATACCATCGTTGCCATCGCGGCATTCGTCGGCCTGTTCGCACTGATGGCCGTCCGCGTGCCGATCGGCATCGCCATGGCGATCGCGGGCGTTGCGGGCTACTGGTATCTGAGCGGCCGCATTCCGGCGCTTTCGCTGCTCGCGCAATCGCCGATCCGCAACGTCACCGACTGGGATCTCGGCATCATTCCGATGTTCATCCTGATGGGCGCGTTCGCGACCGCGGCCGGCATGAGCCGGGAGCTTTTCCGCGCCAGCAATGCCTGGCTCGGCCATCGGCGCGGCGGGCTTGCCATGGCGACGATTACCGCCTGCGCGGGTTTTGCCGCGATCAACGGTTCCTCGGTCGCGACCGCCGCGACCATGACCCAGGTGGCGCTCCCAGAGATGCGCAAAGCCGGCTATGAAGACGGCATCGCGACGGGGACAATCGCCGCCGGCGGCACGCTCGGCATCATGATCCCGCCCTCGGTGATCTTCGCGCTTTATGGCGTGCTCACCGAAACCGACATTTCCAAGCTTTTGATCGCCGGCGTCATACCGGGACTGCTTGGCGCTTTCATGTATCTGATCGCGGTGCAGATCGTGGGCTATTTCCGCCCCGAGCTGATGCCGCGGGGCCCGCGCGTCGCCTGGGGCGAGCGGGTTGCTTCGCTCAAAGACATCTGGGCGACGGTGGTGCTGTTCTTCTTCGTGATGGGCGGCATGTATATGGGCCTGTTCACGGCAACCGAAGCCGCGGCCATGGGCGCCTCCGGCGCTTTTATCATCGGCGTCTTGCGCGGACGCATGACCGCCAAGATCGTGATGGAGTGCCTGATCAGCAGCGTGCGTACCTCTGCCGCGATCTTCACGATCGTGATCGGCGCTTTCATCTTCGGCTATCTGCTCGTCATCACGCAGGCCGCGCAGAACTTCAGCGCGTTCCTGCTCTCGCTGCCGCTCGGGCCTTACGGCATTCTGACGCTGATCCTCTTGATGTACATCCTGCTCGGCGCGGTGATGGACGAGCTTGCGATGATCCTGCTCACGGTGCCGATCGTTTTCGAGGTGGTCGTGACCGCGCTCGGCTTCGACCCGATCTGGTTCGGGGTCATCATCGTGATGGTGGTCTGTCTCGGCATGATCCTGCCGCCGATCGGTATGAACGTCTTTGTCATCAACTCGATCGCAAAAGACGTGCCCTTGCAGCGCATCTATCTCGGGGTCACGCCTTTCATCCTGATGGACTTCGTGCGCCTCGCGCTCCTCGTCATCTTCCCGGCGCTCTCCCTCTTCCTCCCGGCAAGAATGTAGCTTCGCGCGGACCGCGTCAGGCCACGTTCTTCGAGTAGGTCTTGGCGTAAGTGTCGCGCAGCACGTTCTTCTGCACCTTGCCCATGGCGTTGCGCGGAAGGTCGTCGACGAAAAATACGCGCTTCGGCTGCTTGAAGCGCGCGAGCCGGCCTTCGAGGGCCGCGAGCACATCCGCTTCGGAAAGTGCCGAGCCTTTCGCCCGCACCACGACGGCGGTGACGCCTTCGCCGAGATCCGGGTGGGCGACGCCGATCACGGCCGATTCCATGACGCCGGGAATGGCGTCGATCTCACCTTCGACTTCCTTCGGATAGACGTTGAAGCCGCCCGAGATCACGAGGTCCTTGCCGCGCCCGACGATGTGGACGTAGCCGCGTTCGTCCACCTTGCCGAGGTCGCCGGTGATGAAGAAGCCATCAGTGCGGAATTCGGCCGCCGTCTTATCCGGCATCCGCCAATAGCCCTGAAACACGTTGGGCCCTTTGACCTCGATCACGCCGATCTCGCCCTGCGCGAGCACCTTGCCGCTTTCCGGATCGGCAATGCGCAGCGCGACACCCGGCAGTGGGAAGCCGACGGTGCCGGGAATGCGGTCGCCGTCATAGGGGTTCGAGGTATTCATGTTGGTTTCGGTCATGCCGTAGCGTTCGAGAATGGCGTGACCGGTTTTTTCCGAGAACAGGCGATGGGTTTCCGCAAGCAGCGGTGCCGAGCCGGAGATGAAGAGCCGCATGTGCTTCGTCGCGTCTCTCGTCACCTTCGGGTGATCGGCAAAGCGGACATAGAACGTCGGCACGCCCATCATCGAGGTTGCCTTCGGCATCAGCCGGATCATCTCCTCGGCGTCGAACTTGCCGAAATAGATCATGGACGCGCCGGCCAGCAGAATGACGTTGGTGGCAACGAAGAGTCCGTGGGTGTGATAGATCGGAAGCGCGTGCAGGAGCACGTCATCTGCCGTGAAGCGCCAGTAGTCTTTCAGCGTCTTTGCGTTCGAGAGCAGGTTCTCGTGGCTCAGCATCGCGCCTTTCGAGCGGCCGGTGGTGCCTGAAGTATAGAGAATGGCGGCGAGATCGTTCGCGGCGCGTGCGACAGGTGCCGCGGGTATTGCGTTCGCGCTGTTGGCAAGGAGTGAGCCGTCGCCACTGACGCCGAGCGTTTCGACCGTTGCGATCTTCAGCTTGTCGGCAAGCGCCCGCACGCCAGCTATCGTTTCCGGCTTGCAGATCACCACGCGCGGCTCCGCGTCACCGAGGAAATATTCGAGTTCGGCAAGCGGGTAGGCGGTGTTGAGTGGCAGATAGACCGCGCCCGCGCGGATCACGCCGAGATAAAGCGCGAGGTTCTGCCAGGATTTTTCGACCTGCACCGCGACCCGGTCTCCCGGCGCGACGCCGCAGGCGATCAGATGTGCCGAGATTTTCCCGGCGAGATCGAACATCTCGCCGTAAGAAACGAGTTTGCCGTCGGGCAATTCGAGCAGCGTCTTGTCGCGGGAGGGAATGGCCGCTTCGAGTGTGGAGAAGAGATGATTGGAGCCGGTCATTGCAGTCAGTCTCGGGAGGGTTTTTCGTGTGGTTTGCGGCTGGCGCGGAAGTTTGCGGACTTCCTTGCTCGCGACGATTTCGCCGTTCTCGGCATAGGCTTCGTGGTTTTCTTCGATCTCGGAAAGATCGTAACGGTAGTTGACCATCACGCCATGCGACTGCGCGAGCCCGCGCGGCGAGAGGTCGGCATTGGCATGGATATGCGCGAGTGCCGCGCCGTTGCCAAGGTGAAAGCGCGCGACCGGGTCGAGCGGACGGCCGCGCCGGTCTTTTTCGGACAGGAAGTAATGCGCGGCGAGGGCTTCGACCGTGCTTTCGGTTTCCTTGCGCTTTTGTTCGTCCGTCTCCCATCCGCTCTGATCGAGAATGGCGAGGCTCGGCGCGTCGGCGTCGTGGATCGCTCCCGCAGCATGGCTTTTGCGCTCGCGATCGAGCCAGCGTGCAAAGCCCGGCGCGGGGGAAAGCGTGACGAAGGTATCGAGCTTCGGAAACTCGCGGGAGATTTCTTCGGCGACCTGTTTGATGAGAAAGCTGCCGAAGGAAACGCCGGCAAGTCCTTTTTGCGTATTCGAGATCGAATAGAACACCGCGGTCGTCGCCTCGCGCGGATCGAGCGGGGTGCGTCCCGGCGCCAGAATGGGAGCGATCGCACCGGGAATTCCTTTCATCAGCGCGACTTCGACGAAAATGAGCGGCTCGTCCGTCAGCGCCGGATGAAAGAAGGCATAACAGCGCCGGTCCACCGGATCGATCCGCGCACGCAGGTCGTTCCAGTCGCCGATCTCGTGCACGGCTTCGTAGCGGATGATCTTTTCGAGCACGATCGCGGGCGACGACCAGTCGATCCTTCTCAGTACGAGAAAGCCGCGATTGAACCACGACGAAAACAGATGCACGAAATCGCGATCGACCGGTGCGAGGTCGCTTCTGCGGGACAAGGCGTCCAGAAGATCCGCGCGCATCGCGACCAGCGCTTCGGTGCCGTTCGAGGCGAGGTTGATACGGCGCACGATCTCCTGCCGCCGCGGCTCGCTCGCCTCGTGAAGTTCCGCTTCGGTGTCCTCGCTGGTGTCGGCGATGTAGTTCCTGGCTGCGTGCAACAGGCGTTCGCGATCGGGCCCGAAGCGATGCGCGAGCGCCTCGAAGAAGGCGACCCGCTCTCCGGTCTTCAACGCGCGATAGGCTTCGATGATCTCGCCGGCCAGCGCGACGCCGGAGGCTTCGCCGCGGCCGGACAGAAGATGCTCGCAAAGCTCGATCAGGTTTTCGGTGCGGATGGCGCCGTTAGGCCTCGTGCGGCCTCGTGCTCGCGCGATCAGTTCACGGCCGCGCTCCGAGATCGACTGCAATAGATCGCTCAAGAAACCTTTGTTGGCGGACACTTCTTACGCTCTTTCCTGATACCCGCGGGCACTAAAACAAATGCCCGGCAAAATCGCAAAGAATAGCGTTTCGGGGTCAATTCCGGGTCGCGGCCCAATCGCGAATGATGGCCGCGAGCGCTGCCAGACCGTCGGTGAGCGCCGCAGGCCCGGGCTGGAGAATGAGGGTGGATTTGATCTCGCGAAGAAATCCGCTCGCAACCGCCGGGATCGCGCCGAAACCGGGGCGGGCGGCAACCTGTTCGGCGCGGAATTTCTTCCCGCACCACGAGCCGATGATGATGTCGGGCTGCGCCTCGATGACCTCTTCTGCGGTGACGATCCGTTCAGAAGCGGACTTTCGCATCGCAAGCGCGGGGAAGGCGTCGACCCCGCCCGCGATCGCGATCAGCTCGGAGACCCAGCCGATGCCGGAGATCATGGGTTCGTCCCATTCCTCGAAATAGACCCGCGGCCGCAGGCGCAGCGTAGCCGCGTGGCTCGCCACCTCGTCGAGGTTCTGCTGCAGGGTTGTGCACAGCGCGGCAGCTTTTTCCGGCTCGCCGATCAGTGCGCCGAGGGTGCCGATCATTGCAAAAATGCCAGCAATGTCGCGCTGGTTGAAAGCATGGACCGCGACACCGGCTTTCACGAGGTCGGCAACGATGCCAGC
Source organism: Pseudomonadota bacterium (assembly GCA_963205465.1). Taxonomy (GTDB): domain Bacteria; phylum Pseudomonadota; class Alphaproteobacteria; order Rhizobiales; family Xanthobacteraceae. The sequence goes on from CAUJKG010000389.1 coordinate 9,343, forward strand.
CTGCAGATCGGAAAAGGTCAGCACGAGATCGGGCTCAAGCGCGAGGATTTTTCCGACATCGGCGGAGATGAAGGCGGCGACGCGCGGCTTTTCCCGTCGTACCTGCGGGGGCCGCACAGCATAACCCGAAACGCCTACAATCCGGGCATCCTCGCCCATAAGATAGAGCGTCTCTACGGTTTCTTCGGTAAGGCAGACAATCCTGCGGGGCGGGAATACGCGCATTCTCCGAAACTCGCCGGATTCGCCGAGCGATTCCAGCAGGAAACCGCCGCGAAAACTACGAAAACCCGTTGATCTGATCCGCGTTCCGCGTGACTTTAGGAGTGCCCGGCGGGAGTATCCCCGCGAAGTCGAATCGCCTCGGGGGTCGAGGCAATCGGGGCAGGAGGTTCCAAATGGCCGGACTAGTCGATCGCGTAAAGAATATTTTGCTCAATCCGAAAGAAGAGTGGCTGGTGATCGACGGCGAAGCCGGGGACACCAAAGAAGTCTTTACTTATGTCGCTATTCTCGCCGCGCTTCCGCTCATCGCCACGATCATCGGAACGATCATCATCGGCTTCCCGCTCGTTTACGGCATCGCGACCGGGCTTGTCGGCTATGTGATGGCTTTCGTCGTCGTTTACATCGTCGCCTTCATCATCAACGCCCTGGCGCCGACCTTCAACAGCGACAAGCACATGCCGAGCGCATTGAAGCTCACCGCCTATTCCTACACCGCTTCGTGGGTTGCGGGCATCTTGTCCTTCATCCCGATTCTCGGCGGCCTCATTGCGCTCGCGGGCGGCATCTACAGCCTCTACACAATGTATGTGGGCCTGCCGACGCTGATGCGCACGCCGCAGGAAAAGGTGACCGGCTATTTCATCGTCGCGTTGATCTGCGCCATCGTGGTTTCGCTGGTGCTGACCGCCGTCATCGGCGGACTGCTCTTGCTACCCTTCGCGGGGCTACTGCTCCGCTAAGCTCATTTCGCGAGCAATACATCCCGGCACGATGGCGGCAGTTCCGCCATCGTGAGCGGGGGCTTCGGTTTCGGTTTTTCCTTCGGCGGCGGCGGATTCAGGATTGCGTCGCGAAACCACCAGTCCAGTTCTTTTCCGCAACCATCTTCCGCGCCGACCGGCTGCTGCGGCTTACAATCCGGGCTGTCCGCAGGACAGCGGATGCGCACATGCATATGATAGTCGTGGCCCCAATAGGCCCGCACCTTGCGCTGCCAGGCGGCTCCGGGTGCGGCGCGGCAGAGCGCTTTCTTGATCGCGGCATTGACGAAGATGCGTTCGACCTCGGGGTCTTCCGCAGCAGTGCGGATCACCTGCACATGGCCCGGCGTGAAGGTCTTCGGGTCGATGTCGCGGCGATCAGACCGCACCATCAATAGCGGCGGGAAGGTTTCGCGCTCTTGCCGCTCCAGCGTGCGGTTCGGCATGGGGGTCAGCCAGATGTCGGCGTCGAGCCCGACCTGATGCGAGGCGTGTCCGGTGAGCATCGGCCCGCCGCGCGGCTGCGCGAGGTCGCCGACCAGAATTCCGTTCCATCCGGCTGCCTTCGGCACTTTGGTCGCGAAGCGCTCGAGGAAGGCGATCAGGTCCGGATGCCCCCAATTGCGGTTGCGTGACAGCCGCATGACCTGCCAGGTCTGGCCGTTGACCGGAAGCGCGACGCCCCCGGCAAGACACCCCTTCGAATAGAAGCCGATCGAGCGCGCTTTCAGCGGCGCGGCGTCGGCTTTTCTGCCGAAGAGCTCCTTGGCGGGAGCGTTCGGCGCGGGCGATTGCGCGAAGGCGGGAGCGGCAGCGGCAAAAGCTGAGCTAAGGGCTGCGGCAAGGAGCGTGAAGCGGCGCATCATGAGCGAATCCTAACGCAAAGCCGGGCGGGGCGCCAAAATGCGCCGGGAATCCGGGCATAATTGCGTAACGATCCCGCGAGATTCGTGGCTTTGTGGCCCTTCTGCACTTGCGAAAGCACGGCGCGGCCGGAATAAATGCCCTCGGGCTTGAATCTTACGGGGCTTTTTTCAAATGAAGCGCTTGCTCGCCGCCGCGGCTTTGCTGTCGGCTTTTGTCGTCTCCGCCGCCGCGCAGAACCGGCCGCAGCCGGCCGCCATTCCGGCCGAGCCGCCGTCGATCGTGGTCACGATTTCTGTGCCGAAGCAGGAGATGCGCGTCGTCGTCGATGGCGTCGAGAAATATGTCTGGCCGGTATCGACCGGCAGGGACGGTGTCGCGATCACACCGGCCGGCACCTTCAAGGTGCAGTCGATGAACCAGCATGCGGTGTCGCGCCTCTTCAACAACGCGCCGATGCCCTGGGCGATTTTCTACGACGGGCATTACGCGATCCACGGCACCACGGCGGTGCACTTGCTCGGACGCACCGCTTCGATGGGCTGCACGCGGTTGCATCCGGAGAACGCGCGGAAGCTCTTCGAGATGGTGAAAGCGCGCGGTGCCCATAGCCTGCAGGTGATCGTGGTGCGCAACGATCAGCGCATCTCGAGCACGTCGCTGACCCGCCGTTAATCCCGCGCGACGATCGAAAAGCAAAACGGCCGGCAGATGCCGGCCGTTCTTTTTTGACGAGACAGAGTTAGCTGTTGTCGGCGGTCTCGGCGCCCGGCGCGTTCTTCTTCACCGATTCGATGCAGTTCTGCGCGCTCGACTTGCTCTTATAGCCTTCGCTGGAGAGCATGGTTTCGCCGTTCGGCGCCTTGAAGCGCACGCGAAACTCGCCGGCCTTGTCCTTATAAATTTCGAATTTGTAAGCAGCCATGAATTGTCTCCCCTCGTGGTTATGTCGGGAAGACATCATTGCGATTATGGCTGCGAGATCAAGTTTTTTGCGCCGCTCCGTATTTGCGCTTCCGCGCCGAGAACCCCTTCTGCTTGTTGCGGGCCCGCGTTTTTGCGGCATTCGCGGCCTTGCGCGATTTCTTGGCATTGGTGCGTTTTACGGATTTCTTTGCCGTGGATGCTTTTGCGGTCTTCTTGCGTTTTGCAGTAGCAGCACCTCCTTTGCGTCCGCCTTTCTTCGAAGCCGAGCGGTTCTCCTTCTTGCCGCGGCCCGAACCGGATTTCTTCCCGCCGCCGCTTTCCTTGTTGACGGTGGCCCAGGCGCGGCGCTCGGCTTCCTGGTGCGAAACGCCGCGATCTTCGTAGCCTTCCTCGATGTGCTCTGCCTTGCGCTTCTGCTTGTCGGTGTAGGATGACTTGTCGCCTCTTGGCATGTGCGTCTCCCTTGTTGAATTGCAGTGAATTTTTGTCAGCCTTCCGGCGCGAACGCGGCGTTTTGGCCTTGGTTCCGCAATTTACGGAACAATGATTTCGCTTCGCCGTTTTCTTTGCAAGCGGAGGGCATTCCCGCGTTTTCAAGGAGGACAACAAGATGGCGACAGCAGCACCGCGCGCGATGAGCGGAACCGCACAGACCAAGCTCACCCATGATCTGATCGAGAGCGATCGCGTCGTCGGCACGAATGTTTATCGTTCGGACGGCACCAAGATCGGCTCAATCGAGCGCGTCATGATCGACAAATATTCGGGGCAGGCGGCCTATGCCGTGATGAGCTTCGGCGGCTTCCTCGGCCTCGGCCACGATCATTACCCGATCCCCTGGGCGAAGCTCGACTACAACGCCGAACTCGGCGGCTATGAGGTGAACATCACCGACGAAGAACTTAAGGCCGCGCCGCACTTCGATCCGGGCAAGGAATATTCCTGGGACACCGTGCAGGGCCAGAAGATCTACGGCCATTATGGCGTGCCGACCTATTGGGCGTGACGCCTGCGCTGTTTCACTCGAAACCCGCGAAACGAAAACGCCCCGCGAAAGCGGGGCGTTTTTTATCCATCCACCTTCAGCGCCGCGATGAACGCTTCCTGCGGAATGTCGACCTTACCGTATTGGCGCATTTTCTTTTTGCCCTCTTTCTGCTTTTCGAGGAGCTTGCGCTTGCGGGTGGCGTCGCCGCCATAGCACTTCGCCGTCACGTCCTTGCGCAGCGCCCGCACCGTTTCGCGCGCGATCACCTTGCCGCCGATCGCGGCCTGGATCGGCACCTGGAACATGTGCGGCGGGATCAGTTCTTTCAGCTTCTCGCACATCGCGCGGCCGCGGCTTTCGGCGCGCGTGCGGTGCACGAGCATGGCGAGCGCATCGACCTGCTCGGTGTTGACGAGGATCGAAAGCCGCACGAGGTCGCCGGGGCGGCGGTCTTCCATTTTGTAGTCGAAAGAGGCGTAACCTTTCGAGATCGATTTCAGCCGGTCGTAGAAATCGAACACCACTTCGTTGAGCGGCAGTTCGTATTCGACCATGGCGCGCGCGCCGACATAAGAAAGGTTCTTCTGGTTGCCGCGGCGGTCCTGGCAGAGCTTGATGACCGAGCCGAGATATTCGTCGGGCGTCAGAATGGTCGCGCGAATCCACGGTTCCTGGATTTCATCGATCTGCACCACGTCCGGCATGTCCACCGGATTGTGCAGTTCCATCACGTCACCGTTGATTAAACGGATTTCGTAGATCACCGAAGGCGCGGTTGCGATCAGTTCGAGATCGAACTCGCGCGAGAGCCGCTCCTGAATGATTTCGAGATGCAAGAGCCCAAGGAAGCCGCAGCGGAAGCCAAATCCCAATGCGGCGCTGGTTTCCATTTCGAACGAGAAGCTTGCATCGTTCAAACGCAGTTTCGACATCGCCCCGCGCAGCGCCTCGAAGTCGGCGGCATCGACCGGGAACAACCCGCAGAACACGACCGGCTGCGCCGGGCGGAAGCCTGCGAGCGGCGTGTCCACAGGCTTGCGATCATCCGTGATGGTGTCGCCGACGCGCGTGTCTGCAACTTCTTTAATGGAGGCCGTGAAGAAGCCGATTTCGCCGGGTCCGAGTTCGTCGACTTCGGTCTTCTTCGGGTTGATGACGCCGACGCGGTCGAGATCGTAAGCCGCGCGCGCACCCATCATGCGGATGCGCTGGTTCTTGCGCATGGTGCCGTCGATGATGCGCACCAGCACGACCACGCCGAGATAGGCGTCGTACCAGCTGTCCACGAGCAGCGCTTTCAAGGGCGCGTTGCGGTCGCCTTTCGGCGCGGGAAGGCGCTCGACGATGGCTTCCAGCACATCCGGCACGCCTTCGCCGGTCTTCGCGGAAATGCCGATCGCGCCGGAAGCGTCGATGCCGATCACTTCCTCGATCTGCGCCTTCACCTTCTCAGGCTCGGCAGCAGGAAGGTCGATCTTGTTCAGAACCGGCACGATCTCGTGATTGTTGTCGATGGCCTGATAGACGTTGGCGAGCGTCTGCGCTTCCACGCCCTGGCTCGCGTCCACCACGAGCAGCGAGCCCTCGCAGGCGGCAAGAGAACGGTTCACTTCATAGGCGAAGTCGACGTGACCGGGCGTGTCGATCAGGTTCAGAACGTAATTCTGGCCGTTCTTGGCCTTGTAGTTGAGGCGCACGGTCTGCGCCTTGATGGTGATGCCGCGCTCGCGCTCGATATCCATGTTGTCGAGCACTTGGTCCTTGCCCGCCATCTCCCGCGCGTCCATCGCGCCGGTGAGCTGGATCAGCCGGTCGGCAAGCGTGGATTTCCCGTGGTCGATATGGGCGACGATCGAGAAATTGCGGATGTTTTCGATGGGTATGGCCATGGCGCGCGGGTG
>CAUJKG010000390.1 GCA_963205465.1 Pseudomonadota bacterium
GCTGGGCTGCGATCAGGTCGGAGATTTCGGTGACCGCGTTCACGTTCGCGGTTTCCAGGTTGCGCTGGAGCAGCGTGCCGGAACCATCGATGCCGGGATTGGAAAGCTGCGGCGTGCCGCTCGACGCGGTTTCGAGAAAGAGGTTGTCGCCGATCGGCTGCAGGCCGTTCTTGTTGACGAAGCGCGCGAGCTGGATTTGGCCGATTTCCTGCGGATTAGTCTGGTTCGGTAGCGATACCGAAACCTGACCCGACTGGTTGATGGTGACGCCGGTCGCATTCGCCGGAACCGTCATCTGCGGTTCGAGAAGATAGCCTTCCGGCGTCACGATACGCCCCTGATCGTCGCGCTCGAACGAGCCCGCGCGGGTAAAGGCAATGCGTCCGTCCGGCAGCGTGACGCGGAAAAAGCCTTCGCCGCGGATCGCAACGTCGAGGTCTTTCTCGGTGAGCGAGATGTTGCCCTGGTTCATCACGCGCGGCGTCGAAACGACCTTGACGCCGCCGCCGATATCGAGACCGGCGGGCAGGCGCGTGCCCTGATCGGACGTGTTGGTGCCGACGCGGCGCAGGTTCTGGTACATCAGATCCTGGAATTCGACGCGCTGTTTCTTGAAGCCCGTCGTGCGCATGTTCGCGATGTTGTTCGAAATGACTTCGACGTTCAGCTCCTGCGCCATCATGCCGGTGGCGGCGGTGTAAAGAGCGCGCATTGTCTATTCTCCTGTTACTCGCGATCAGACCTCGGCGAGCTTTTCGATCGCCCTGCGGCGAAGCTCGTCGGTGCGCTGCTGCATGTTGGAAACGGTGGTGTAGGCCCGGGTGACCTCGAGCATGCGGTTCATTTCCTTCACCGCGACTACGTTTGATTTTTCGAGCGTGCCCTGCACCGCGCGGGTGGCAGGGGTTGCGACCTGCGGGACGACGCCGTTGGTGGCAGCCCAGAGATTGTCGCCCTGCGCCGAAAGCTGCGACGGATTGGCGAAGGTGACCATGCGGAGCTTGCCGCGCTCGCCGACCTGGCCCGCGGCATTGGTCGCCGAAACCGTGCCGTCGGCGGCGATCGCGATATTGGTGTCGGTCGGCTCGAACACGATCGGGCCGCCCTGGCCGAGCACGGGCTGACCGTTATTGGTCACGAGTTGCCCCTGCGGGTTCAGATGAAAATTGCCGGCGCGGGTGTAGCGCTCGCCGTTCTGCGTCTGCACGGCAAAGAAGCCGGGGCCGTCGATCGCGACGTCGAGCGGCGCTTCGGTGCGCTGGAGCGGGCCCTGGCTGAAATCCTGCAAGGTCGCGCGGTCGGTCACGAAGGCGATGCGGCGGTCGTTGCCGGGAAAATATTCGTGGCGGGCGGTCGGATCGAGATACTGCTCGAACATCACGGATTCGCCCTTGAAGCCCGTGGTGTTGATGTTGGCGATATTGTTCGCGATCACGTCCAGCTCGCGGCGAAGCGCGACCTGCCGTGACAGTCCAACCAGAAGGGCATTGTCCATGGCCCAAACTCCCCAAGTCCGGGCCCCCGACACGCTCCCCAGCGGGGTGGCCCGCTATCCTCTCAGCAGGAGCCGTGCCACTGCGAAATATTGTTAAATATCATATACTTAAATCAATAGAGGGGGTCGCTCGGGCTGCCTCCCGGCAGCTTCGACCCGGCAAGAATTGCCGCGTTTTAGATTTCGTTAACCATATCGGCTCTAGCGTTAACCTTGTGTCCGAACCTCGGGAGCGGTTCGGCCGAGGGGAGTTCGATCATGGCCGAAGCCGCAGTCGCGGAAGACCTTGCTGACGGCGAAGGCAAGGCCGCGCCGAAATCCAAGAAGAAGCTTTTGATCTATGGCGGAGCGGGTCTCGCCCTGATCGGGCTTCTGGCCGGCGGCTATTTCATGTTCTTCAAGAGCAAGCCCGCCGACAAGCAGCAGCAGGTCGTCGCGCAGCCTCCGGCGGTCTATTTCGAATTGCCGGAGATGACCGTGAACCTCTCCGCGACCAGCGAACGCCCGCAATATCTCCGCGTGAAAGTTACGCTGGAAATGGCGGATACGAAAACGCAGGACGCGGTGAAAACCGCGCTGCCTCGCGTGGTCGATGCGTTCCAGGTGCACCTGCGCGAACTGCGCGCCGTCGATCTCGAAGGGTCGGCGGGCCTTTACCGGCTGCGGGAGGAACTGACGCGCAGGATCAATATCGCGATCGCGCCCGCGAAAATCCGCGGCGTGCTCTTCAAAGAAGTCGTGGTTCAATAGCGGTTCGCCAACATGGCCGAGATGGAAACCCAGACCGCCGCTTCGCCGGGCAAGCCCGACGACAAGGACGTTGCAGATAACTGGGAAAAAATGGTCGACGACGAATCATCGGATCCGCTCGATCACAAGATCGCAGTTGAGCGCGCGCTCAATCAGGAAGAGATCGACAGCCTGCTCGGCTTTCGGCTCGACGATATCAATCTTGCGGACCAGAACGGCCTGCGCGCGATCATCGACTCGGCGATGGTCTCCTACGAGCGCCTGCCGATGCTGGAAATCGTTTTCGACCGCCTCGTGCGGTTGATGACGACCTCGCTCAGGAATTTCACCTCCGACAACGTTGAAGTTTCGCTCGACCGCATTACCTCGGTGCGCTTCGGCGAATATCTCAACTCGATTCCGCTGCCGACGATCCTCGGCGTGCTGAAGGCGAAGGAGTGGGACAATTTCGGGCTGTTTACGGTCGAGTCTTCGCTGATCTACGCGATGATCGATGTGCTGCTCGGCGGACGCCGGGGCATGCATTCGGTGCGCATGGACGGCCGGCCCTACACGACCATCGAAACGGCGCTCGTGAAGCGCATGATGGAAGTGGTGCTGAGCGACGCGCAGGCCGCATTCAGGCCGGTCTCGCCGGTCAGGTTCGAGATCGACCGCATCGAGACCAATCCGAAATTCGCGGCGATCTCGCGGCCGACCAATGCTGCGATCCTGATGCGGCTGCGCATCGACATGGAAGACCGCGGCGGCTGCATCGAGATTCTGCTGCCTTACGCGACGATCGAGCCGATCCGCGAACTGCTTCTGCAGAATTTCATGGGCGACAAGTTCGGCCGCGATCCGATCTGGGAGTCGCATCTGGCGACCGAGATCTGGCACGCCCAGGTCGAAGTCGACGCGGTGCTGTTCGAGGACAAGCTGCCGCTGAAGCAAATCATGAATCTCGAAGTCGGCGACACGCTGATGCTGGATGTCCGGCCTGATGCGCTGGTGAAAGTACGCTGCGGCGACGCAGTGCTTTCGGAAGGGCGCATGGGCCGCGTCGGCGATCGTGTCGCTGTCAAGGTGGCAAAACCGTTGCGGCGCTCGAAGACCACGATGGCGATGTTCGAGCGTGCCGGTTCGATGACGAGCAGAATGGAGGGAGCATGACCGGATCTTATTATGGCCTCGTGATCGAGGGACTCGTCGCAGTGCTGCTGGCATTGACGATTGGCTACTGCGTGGTGCTGAACAAGCGGCTGATCCGGCTCAAGGCCGACGATTCCGCGATGCGCGGGACGATCGCCGAACTCGTCACCGCGACCGAGTTCGCGGAGCGTGCGATCAAGAACCTCCGCTCCATCACCCAGGAAACCAACGCGACCCTCGGCGAGGGTCTGCGTGCCTCGCTCGACGTGACGCGCGATCTCGACGATCAGATCGCGCGCGGCGAGCAAGTGCTCGGCCGCATCGCGCAAATCGCGCAGCTTGCCGAGAGCGCGCGCAAGGCGCAGCCGAAGGAAGAGCCGCAAGCACCGTCGATAGCCGCCGTGCAGCCGATCCGCCGCGAAGAAGCCGGCCCGCGCTCGACGAACCGTACCGCACAGGCCGCGCAGGCTCTGGCGCTCCGGCTCCGCGCCGCTGCCGCAGGGCAGGCCGCGTAAGCATTCTTCATGACCAAGCTGCGTCTCATACCCGTCGTGATCTTCGCCGCAGCGGCGCTCCTCGTCATCAAGGGGATGGGGATCCTTGCGACGGCGACGCATCGCGTCACGACGGTCGCCGCGACGCCGGCGCCGGTCGCGCAGAACGTGCCGGAGACCGATCTCGAATTCACGAGTGCCGCGCCGAAAAAAGAAGAGCCGCCGAAGAAGCAGGAGCCCGACCATCCGCCCGCGCCGCCGCGCGCGCCGGAAACGCCGATGGGCATCAATGTCGGCGTGCCGGGCGACACTTCGCCCGCGCAGAAGGCGCTGCTCGAACGTTTGCAGCAGCGCCGGATCGAGCTCGACAAACAGGCGCGCGAGATCGACCTGCGCGAAAAGCTCATCAAGGAAGCGGAGCAGCGGCTCGAACAGCGGTTGAACGAACTGCGGGCGCTCGAAAATCCGGCAAAGCCCGAGACACCGGACGAAAGCCCGAAGATGAAAAACCTCGTCGTCATGTACGAAAACATGAAGCCGAAGGAAGCCGCGCGCATTTTCGAGAAGCTCGAAGTCACCGTTCTGGTCGGCATCGCCAAGGCGATGAAGCCGGCGAAGCTCTCCGAAGTGCTTGCGGTCATGAACCCGGATGCCGCGCAGCGCCTTACGGTGGAGCTTGCGCGCGGCACCACGCCCGACAAGACCGTGCCGGCGTCCGACCTGCCGCGGGTCAACCTGCCGCCTGCGCCCGCCAAGCAGACGCAGAACCAGCAGAAGCAGCCGCCCGCGGTCCGGTAAGATTCCGTTTA
>CAUJKG010000391.1 GCA_963205465.1 Pseudomonadota bacterium
CCGTCGTCAGCCTGCATGTTCGCGTGATCCAGCTTCGATCCGTGCCGGCCGGTGCGCGCGTCGGTTACGGTGGCGTTTTTGTTGCGCCGCAGCCGATGCGGCTTGCGACGATCGCAGTAGGTTACGCCGATGGCATGCCTCGTCATTTGAGCAATCGCGGCGCGGCTTACTTCAATGGCGTGCGGCTTCCATTCGTCGGCCGGGTATCGATGGACAGTATAACGCTGGATATCTCCGAGCTTCCTGCTGATGCGATTGCGCCGGGCACACTGGTCGAAGTGATTGGTCCTCACCAGAGCCTCGAAGCCGTCGCCGAAGATGCCGGCACGATCTCCTATGAAATCCTCACCGCGCTCGGGCAGCGCTATTACCGCGAGTACGTTTGAAAGCGGACTCCGCATGCAAATATTAAGAGCGAGAAAATGAAGGTTGTTGTTCTCGGAGCCGGCGTGGTCGGCGTTACCTCCGCGTATTATCTCGCCCGCGCCGGATATCGCGTCACCGTGATCGATCGCCAGCCCGGTCCGGGACTTGAAACGAGCTTTGCCAACGCGGGAGAAATTTCTCCGGGTTATGCCTCGCCTTGGGCTGCACCCGGCGTGCCGCAGAAAGCTCTCAAGTGGCTGTTCATGAAGCATGCGCCGCTCATCATCCGCCCGACGCTGGAGCCGGTGGCTTGGCGTTGGGTGATGAGCATGCTGCGAAATTGTACGTCGGCGCGATACGCCGTGAACAAGGAGAGAATGGTCCGGCTGGCCGAGTATAGCCGGGACTGTCTTATCGCACTTCGCGGCGAGACCGGCATTTCTTACGATCAGCGCACGCTGGGCACGCTGCAATTGTTCCGCACCCGGAAGCAACTCGATAGCTCTGCAACGGATATGGAGGTTCTGCGAAACAGCGGCGTCGCGCATGAATTGCTCGATCCTGACGGCTGCTTTGCCGCCGAGCCGGGCCTTGCATCGGTGCGCGATCAGATTGTAGGCGGGCTGCGGCTTCCAAACGACGAGACCGGAGACTGTTATGCCTTCACGACCGAACTGAAGAAGCTCTGTGAGGAGCGGGGCGTGGAGTTCAAGTTCTCCGTGAACGTCAATGGGCTCCGCTCGGCCGCAGGTCGCGTCACGGCTGTCGAGACGTCGGTTGGCGATTTCGAGGCTGACAATATTGTTGTCTCGCTTGGCAGCTACACGCCGCAGCTGCTCAAGTTCCTGGCGCCGCGATTGCCGATCTATCCCGTGAAGGGATATTCGATCACGGTTCCCGTGCTTGAAGAGGCTGCAGCGCCGGTTTCGACTGTGATGGATGAAACCTACAAAGTCGCAATCACGCGGCTGGGCAGCCGGATTCGCGTAGGCGGAATGGCCGAGATCGCGAACTTCAACCTCGATCTTCCGGAAGCGCGCCGCGCAACGCTCGAGCACTCTGCGAGAAGCTTGTTTTCGCGCGGCGGAGACTGGAGGCAGCCCAAGTTCTGGACCGGTCTCCGTCCCATGACGCCGGACGGGACGCCTGTTGTTGGAGGCACGCGGCTGAAAGGTCTTTATATCAATTCCGGACACGGCACGCTGGGCTGGACCATGGCCTGCGGCTCCGCGCGCGTGCTGGCAGACATCATGAGCGGGAAGAAACCCGAGATCGAATCGGATGATTTCGCTATCGCGCGCTACGCATAAGGCCGGCGCTGTAAGCGCCGGTGTGTCGATGGCTGATTGCAACGCTGTTGCAGCTTGCTTGTTTATTGAATCAGGCGCGGCAAGCCAGCGCCCGGTAGTCGCGAACTTGCTCGTCCACCAACGCTATTCGGGAAGATGGACGACCGCTTCGATCTCGACCATCATTTGAGGGTCGATCAATCTGTTGACCCCGATCAAGGTGCTCGCCGGCTTATCGGCGAAATAGCTTCCCCAAAGCGCGCGGTGCCGGACAAAGGCGTCCATGTCCGTCGTGTAGAGGGTATATTTCACGACATCCGCCCAATCGCATTTCGCGGCTTTCAGCACGTCATGCATATTCGCAAAGCATTGCCGGATTTGTTTCTCGATATCTCCCGCGCCGATGACGTTACCTTTGGGATCTCTCGCGGTAATGCCTGAGGTGTGAAGAAACCGGCCCGCGGAAATAACGCCCAGGGAGAATTCGATTCCCTGTTCCCACGGCTTTCCAACGTGAACGACTGTCCTCATCGCGCTGCCTGTTCAGTTCGCTTTCATGATGTCCGTATAGATTGCCACGGATTCTTCGATCTTCCGGATCTCGCAGAATTCATCGACGCAATGCGCGAGCTCCATGTCGCCGGGTCCGAGAATGACGAGCGGCGGATTCCCGTAAGCTGGCGCCAAAACCGAAGCATCGGTGAAATAGGGAGCGACCGTCGGTTCCAATTCGGTTCCCGATACGGCTTCGACGATTGCCACGACCTTGCGGAACCAGTCGTTGTCGGGAGCGGTATAGACCGACGAAAGATCCATAATCGTCGTGGTTTCTGCAGTGCCGGAAATCGAGGCGATCTTTCGTTTCACTTCACGGCCGTCGAGATTCGGAGTGGTCCGGACGTCGACCCCGATTTCGGCCAGATCCGGTACGACATTGATGTTGTTGCCGCCGTGGCAGTACCCGACGTTGATGCTCGAACCTCCCAGATGAAGGTGAGGCGGAACGTCAAATCCGATCTTGTTGATCTCGCCGATAAGGGCCGCAGCCTTGACGATCGCGTTCTCGCCGCGCTCGGGCATGGAGCCATGCGCGGCCTTTCCGGAGACCTTGATTGCGAGCCAGGTCGCGCCGCGATGACCGAGCAGTGGTTTGTTGAGGGTAGGCTCGGCGACCACGATCGCGCGCGTCTCTCCTAACACGCCGAGATGGGCGAGATGCTGGGCGCCTTCGCAGCCGCTTTCCTCGCCTGCGGTGAATACGAGCTTCAGGCTTGCATGGGATCCGCCGCTGACATTCGCTGCCGCTGCGACGATCGCGGCAATGCCGCCTTTCATGTCGGTCGAACCGCGGCCGTAGATTTTTCCGTCGCGGATTTCGCCGCCGAATGGATCTACGCTCCAGGGGATGGTGCCCAGACCGACGGTATCGAGATGGCCGGTAAAGCAAAGCGGCGGCAGGTTATCCTGTCCCGGCAGGTCCGCGATCAACGACGTGCGTTGCGCGCTCATTTCGTAGGTTTTTACGCGAAAACCGATCCGCTCAAGGATCGAGCCAACCAAGCTGATCGCTTGCGCTTCATTCCCGGGAGGATTGATGGTGTTCAGACGGATCAGATCTTGCGCAAGCCGAACGGCTGAAACTTCCTCGGACAAGTGCATTCACTCCGGAAAGGGGACGAGCAAATACCATCCGCATAGCTGGCGTCCAAGTCAAGCATCTTTCCTCAGGTGAAATATAGTTGAGAAAGATCAGAAGGTCGGCGGCGTGTTCACCCAGAGTACGCGGGTCGTGGTCTTGCCCGGGTTGCGGTAGCCGTGTTTCAGGTCGGATTGAAAAAAGAAGCTGTCTCCGGTCTTGATCTTGTAGACGACATTTTCGACCGTCAGTTCGAGCTCTCCTTCCAGTACGAAGCCGATTTCCTCACCGAAATGCTCGATGAATCCATCGGTGTGGCCGCCGGGCTCCACGCGATGAATGTTGGCGTCGAGCAGGCCGCCCGGCTTCGCGGCGACAAGGCATTCCAGCGCGATGCCGGGGCCTTGCGTCAGCGGATCGGTGAGAATTTCCGGCCTCGCATTGGAACGCACGATGGAAACCGGCGAAGTATTGGCGGCCTCGGTGAAAAGCGCGGCAACATTGATATCCAATATGCTGACGATGCGGTGAAGCATCGCAAGCGATGGCCGCACCTTGTCGTTTTCCAGCTTCGAAAGAAAACTTTCCGAGCAGTCGAGCCGGTCGGCCAGTTCGCGCAGCCGCAGTTTTTGCACGAGGCGCGCGTGCTTCAGGCGGCCGCCGATTTTTACTTCGCTCTTCGGAATCTTCGCCCGTCTGGCATGCGGTTTCGGTGCCGTTCTCTTCGATTTCGATGATGCGGCGGCCGTCTTTCGCGAACTCGCTGATCGCGACGATACGCGTGCCATAAGTTTTACCTCAATGGAGATTTCCCGCCCAAATTCTTGGCAGAGTCGTTGGGCTCTTGCAACTTTGAACAAGTGTATGACAGGCAGTCAAGAGACTTGACAAAGACTCCTGTCGCGTTCCTAAATTGCCATGCGTTTTCGCGGGGATCGGGAAGCTTGCTTGAGATCGAAAATTTCTCCGCCCGCTATGGGCAGGTTTCTGCACTGCAGCAGGTTGCCCTGCGTGTGGAAGCGGGAGAAGCGGTTTGCCTGCTCGGCAGCAACGGCGCGGGAAAGTCCACGCTGATCCGTTCCGTGATGGGGATCGGTCCCGACATCGGCGGCCAGCTTCGGTTTGAAAACAAAGATCTCCTCGCGCTGCGCGTGGAAGACCGGATTCGCAACGGCATCGCGGTCGTGTTTGAGGGGCGCGGAATTCTGCAGTCCATGACGGTTCACGAGAATCTGCTGATGGGTGGTTTTTGCCGCGGTAAGCAGGAAGTGGAGCATGCCGTCGAAGAGGCGATGTCCACGTTTCCGATTCTCAAGTCGCGTCAGAACCAGCTCGCCGGAACGCTGAGCGGCGGCGAGCAGCAGATGCTGGCAATCGCGCGTGCGCTGATCGCGCGGCCCAAACTGATCATGCTCGACGAACCCAGCATGGGTCTGGCGCCGATCGTCGTGGAAACGGTGTTTGAAGCGATCGCTGAGATCAACAAGCGCGGCGTCGCAATTCTGCTGGTCGAGCAAAACATGCACATGGCCCTGAGCGTTTCGAACAGGTTCTACGTGCTGAATTGCGGATCGATTGTGCTCGAAGGGAAGGTTGGAGACGGCGTGTTCGTGTCCGGCGACGGAAGAGCTTTGAGCGAAGAGGAACTGGAATCTGCTTACATGGGAGAGAAGTCATGAAGGCTTTAAAGTTGATAGGGTGTCTGGCGGCAGCGGGCGTTGCTGCCGCTTCGGTGCTGGCAATTTCGGGCGTCAGCGCGCAACAACGGGTGGTCAAGGTCGCCTATGTCGGCCCGTTGACGGGGCCGAATACGGCGATGGGTATCGGTACGCGGAACTCCATGGAGCTTGCCTTCCGCGAAGTGAACGCGAAGAACATTCTTCCGTTCAAGGTGGAGCTGGTTTCCGAAACCGACGATTCCAAGCCTTCGACTGGCGTCGCGGCGATCCAGAAACTCTGCAACGATCCGGACGTGGTCGCGACTTCCGCACACTGGAATAGCCCGGTGGCGCTTGCCACCATTCCTTATTTCAAGGGCTGCAATCTGCTGAACCTCGTTTCCGGCGCTTCGGTCGATGCGCTAACCGAAGGTGGCGTCGAAGAGATGGGCCGTGTCAGCACGCCGTTCGGCTATCTCTTGCCGCATCTCGCCGAGAGCCTGGTCAAGCGGATGAACATCAAGACCATCGCGATCATCAAGTCGCGCGACGCCTTCGGCGAAGCTGGCACCAAGGGTTTCATCCCCGAATTCGAGAAGCGCGGCGGAAAAGTCATCGCCATCGAAGATTATAACGTCGGCGATCGCGACTACACGGCGATTCTGACCAAAGTCCGTCAGCTGAAGCCGGATGCGGTCTATCTGTCCGGTCTGACCACCGAAGCGGCGCTGGTGGTTCGCCAGATGCGGCAACTCGGCATGAAGATGCCGTTCGTCGGTCATGCCGGCTGGCAGACCTCGACCTTCGTCGAGGCGGCCGGTGAGGCAGGGCAGGGCGCAATCGTCGTGACCTCGCTTCCGTTCCTCAGCCAGCTTCCGGATGGCGAAGGCTTCGCCAAGCGCTACGCCGCCGCGGGCTTCCGCGAGCCGCCGGAAGCTTACGGCCCGTTCGGCTATGCCGCCGGTCAGGTGATCATCGAACTGCTCAAGCGCCACGGCCCCGATCGCAAGGCCATCGTTGCGGGATTGCGCAAATTGCAGGACGTGGAAACGATCTTCGGCAAAGGCCGCTTCGACGAGCGCGGCGAGCTGCAGCCGAAATACGTCGATATGGCGGTACTGAAAGGCAAAGAGTGGGTGCAGCTGCCTAAGTAAGCAGCTTCCCGGCTTCACGTATTACCAAGAAAGGCTGCCACTTGATCGAACTCGTTCTGCAACACGCCGTAAATGCACTGGCGCTTTCCGCGATCTACGCTTTGGTCGCGATCGGTATCAGTCTGTTTTTCGGGGTGATGGGCATCGTCAATCTCGCGCATGGCGACATTGCGACCATAGGCGTTTTCGTATCGCTGGCAGCCTTTCAGTTTCTGCTCGGGGCCGGAGCGGTTGACATAACCGCGGTCGGATTCGCGGTTGCGCTCGGCAATATCGGAGCGCTTCTGCTCGGGATCGTGGGGGCGGCCGCCGGCGGGCTCTTATTCTACCGGATTGCGTTTTATCCGCTGAGAAACGCGCCACCGATCATCGGGCTGCTGTGCTCGGTCGGCGTCGGCTTCATGATCCGCGAAAGCATTCTCAATTTCTATCCCGACGGCCGCAACCCGCAGCCGTTCCCGGCGATTATTCCTGCGGATTTGATAGAGATTGGCGGCGTCATCATTCAGTACAAGCACATCGTCGTCGTCAGTGTCGCGCTGCTGGCGGTTCTGGCTCTTGCTTATTGCGTGGAGCGAACGAAGTTCGGGCGTGCGATGCGCAGCGTGCTGAACAACCGGGATGTGGCGCGTTCGCTCGGCGTGTCGGCGCAACGGCTGACCGTGATCGTTTTTGCGCTCGGTTCCGCGCTTGCCGGTTTGGCGGGCCTGATGAACGGCCTTTATTACAACCTTGTGCAGTCGGATATGGGCGTGCTGCTGACGGTGAAGGGCTTCACCGCTGCCGTTATCGGCGGGCTCGGCAATATCTATGGGGCGTTGCTTGGCGCGCTCCTGGTTGGGTTTATCGAGGCGCTGACGGCCGGCTTCCTGCCCGCCGGCTCGGCCTATAAGGACATCGCCGTCTTCGGCGTGTTGATCGTAATCTTGATCGTCCGGCCTTACGGCCTGATCGGTCGCCCTGCTACTGAGCGCGTGTGATGGCGATTTCCGATACAGGTTCGGCGCAGAACATGGGCCGCGGACTCTGGAGCGGCCTATGGTCCGCGATCGCGGTTATTGCCGCTTTCGGGCTGTTCGCCATTTTTCTCCGTAAAGCCGAAGGCTGGTGGCTCGCCGGCATTGCCGTTGCCTGCATCCTGGCCGCGTCATGGCCGCAGGCCCGCGCCCTATTGCAGAAATTTGTCGCCCGGCTTCAGCAAAATTCCTGCGCAGTTGCGCTGGCCGCCCTCGTCGGCGCGGTGCTGATGCCGATATTTCTGGAAAACGACGGCTACTGGATCCACGTGCTGTCCGCCGCCATGATTTTCTCGATCATGGCAATCGGGCTGAACATTCATCTCGGCGAGATTGGGCTGGTCAACCTCGGCTATGCCGGGCTCTTCGCCTTCGGCGCCTATACCGCCACGCTGATGACTGAAGCCGGTTATCCGTTCTGGTTCGGGACCGTGCTTGCGATCCTCGTTTGCTGGATCGTCGGCGGACTTGTCGGCGCATGTTCGATCCGCACGACCGGCGACTATTTTGCGCTGGTCACGCTCGGTTTCGGCCTGATCGTGCATCAACTCATCATCAACCTGATCTGGCTGACGCGCGGAAACGACGGCATCACCAATATCAAGCCGGTATCAATCTTCGGGCATACCTCGAAAATGCCGATCGATCTCGGCTTCCTGCAACTGCCTGCGCAGGCGAATTTCTATTATTTGTGCCTGGTCTCACTGATCGCGGCGGCGTT
>CAUJKG010000392.1 GCA_963205465.1 Pseudomonadota bacterium
GGACGCGGCGATCGCTTCCTTGATGGTCGCAAGATGTTTTTCTTCCAGCTTCTCGGCGACCGTTACTTCGGCGCGGGTTTCGCCCTTGGCGCGCGCCACCAGCGCATTGAAACCGGCGATCATCTGACCGATCGCGAACAGGCGGCGATTCGAGGCCACCGTGGAAATGAATTTCCCTGCCAGCCCGCCGATCTTGGCCTTGGCCAGAATCGCCTCGACCGCCTTGGTCTGCTCTTCCGCGGTGAAAACCGGGCTGCGGACCAGACGAACGAGATCTTCGCTGCCTTCAAGCAGGCCCGTGAAACGGCCGAGATCGGCCTTCACGGCGTCGATGGATTTGGCTTCCTGCGCCAGCTCGAAAAGAGCCGTCGCATAGCGCCCGGCCATGCCGGAAATGATGGGTTCGTGATCCGCCATCTGTGTTCTGTTCTGTTTAGTCCCGTCCCAAGCGCTCGACCCCGCGGCAGCGGTCCCGTAAGCCCTTGGAATTCAAGTGGGAATTCCGATTTCGCAAAAGGCCGCGGAATGCCCCCGAATGCCCTGCAAAATCGGGCGTTTGCTACCATGGGGGTCCGTCATTACGCAATGTTTTCGCCCGTCCGATTTGCCGCATCTGCCACGAAATTTGATCTTTTCGCCGCGGCCAATGCGACTTCCCGGTAGCGCCCCCGGAATGCAACGCTCGAAAAAAAGATTCGGGGCCACATGGACCAGCGCAGACAAGAACTTTCGGCTGGGGAGCCCCGGCCGCAACGGGAATATTTATTCAAGCCGGCGCTGATTTCCTCGCTGAAACGGGGCTATAGCCGCTCTGCCCTCCGGGATGACGCCATTGCCGGGCTTACGGTCGCAATCGTGGCTCTCCCGCTCTCGATGGCGCTTGCGATCGCCTCCGGGCTGCCGCCCGAGCGCGGTCTCTACACCGCGATCATTGGGGGGTTCCTGATTTCGCTCCTGGGCGGAAGCCGCTTCCAGATCGGCGGCCCGGCGGGCGCCTTTATCGTGCTGGTTTCGCTCACGGTAGAGCGGCACGGCTATGACGGCCTCGTGCTTGCGACCTTTATCGCCGGCCTCATCATGGTCCTGATCGGGGTAGTCCGGCTCGGGACCTATATCCGCCACATCCCCCACCCGGTCATCGTCGGCTTCGCCGCCGGCATTGCCGTCATTATTTTTGCCAGCCAGCTCAAGGATTTCCTCGGGCTCGAGATCGCGAAAGAACCCGGGCCGCTCTTGGCGAAGCTCGCGGCGATCTGGAACGCACTCGGGACAATCAATCCGGTTTCCTTCGCGATCAGCATTACCAGCGTCCTGCTCATCCTGCTGATTCGGAAGGCACGGCCGCGCTGGCCCGGCTTCCTTATCGTCGTGATTCTAAGCGCGGTATTCGTCGCAATCTTTCACCCCGACATTGCCACCATCGGCTCGCGATTCGGCGCGGTGCCGAATTCCCTACCCGCGCCGGCGCTGCCGCCGTTCAACTGGCAGAAAATCTATGCCGTGCTTCCGGACGCAATCTCGATCGCGCTCCTGGGCTCGATCGAATCGCTGCTTTCCGCGGTAGTCGCCGACAAGATGAGCGGCCAGCAGCACCGCTCGAACGGCGAGCTGGTCGCACAGGGAATCGCCAATATGGGCTCGGTTGCCTTCGGCGGCATTCCCGTCACCGGAACGATTGCGCGTACCGCAACGAACGTGCGTTCCGGCGCGAAAAGCCCGGTCTCCGGGATTCTCCACTCGGTCTATCTGCTTGTCTTCATGTTGGTGGCGGCTCCGCTGGCCGTACACATCCCGCTTGCCGCGCTCGCCGCAGTGCTCATCGTGGTCGCTTTCAACATGTCCGATCACCACGAGTTCTGGAATCTCCTGAAAAAGAACTGGGCAGATGCCATCGTGCTGCTCGCGGTCTTTCTGATTACCGCGTTCTACGATCTCCTGGTTGCGATCAGCATCGGCGTGATCTTGTCGCTTTTGTTCCGCGCGGCGAAGTTGCGCAGAACGTGATAGTCTTCGCGCATGGGGCGAAAATTTCTCGGCAGGCTTGTTGCTTTTGCGTTGCTCGCAAGCGCATGCATGCCCCCGGTTGCACTGGCGGCGGACCCGGAAGATAGCGGCAGTGCGCTGCCGGATCACTTGCGAAAACCGCTCGCAACCTTTCTTGCAGCCACCGGCTGGAAGGAAGGCGAGCGCCTTGCCTCATCGGCGCGACACTGGCTGATCTTGGATCACGTCTTCCTGTTGCGCGTGATCGACGCGGCAACCTGCGATGCACAACAAGACTTGTGCCTCACGATCGTCGGCAGCCTGCGGAACGGCGGCTTTGTTTCCGAAGCCGTGTTCTTCGCGGGCGGCAAGGTGCAATTCTTTCCCGAAGCACGCCCGCTGGTTACGAACGACAGCCCGACCCTGTTTCAAATCCGTTTTCTTGGCCGAAAGCAGAGCGTGAGCATTTTTCCCGCACCCACCGGCTGGATCATCCTCCCCTCACCGATTGTGAAGAAGGATTAAAGAAAGCTCTGCGGATCGACGTCCACCTGCACGCGCACGCTGCCGCGCGCGGGAGGAGCAGCGGCCAACCATTCACGCACATAATGCGAGAGATCGAGATTGCGCGGCGAAGAGACGAGTAGCCGCCAACGGTGCCGCCCGCGGATCATGGCGAGCGGCGCTTCCGCCGGACCGAGCAGACGAACATCGTCCGACATTGGTGCGTGCGCCGCGAGCTTGCGCGCATGCGCTTCCGCGCTCGGGCCATCCTTTGCGGAAACGATGATCGCGACCATGCGGCCGAACGGCGGCAGCCCGGCTTCCTCGCGCGCGGCAATTTCGCTGTCGTAGAAGGCATCGCGATCTCCGGCGAGCAGCGCTTTCATCACCGGATGATCCGGCTGATAGGTCTGCAACAGCCCACGCCCGCCGGCTTTTTCGCGGCCCGCACGACCCACCACCTGATGCAGAAGCTGGAAGGTGCGCTCCGCGGCGCGCGGATCGCCATAGTTCAGGCCGAGGTCTGCATCGATGATGCCGACCAGCGCCAGCCCCGGAAAGTGATGGCCCTTGGCCACGAGTTGTGTACCGATCACGATATCGACGTCGCGGTTCGCAACCGCTTCAAGTTCGGCACGCAGCCGCTCGACCCCGCCCGACATATCGCTGGACAGCACCAGCGTCCGTGCTTCGGGAAATACCGCGCGCACTTCTTCCTCTAACCGCTCCACGCCCGGACCGATCGGCACGAAGGAGTCCGGCGTTTCGCATTTCGGGCAATGCTGCGGCGGCGGCATGTCGAAGCCGCAATGATGGCAAACCAGCCGCCGGCGATAGCGATGCTCGACAAGCCAGCTATCGCAATTCACGCAGCGCATGCGGAAGCCGCAAGAGCGGCAGAGCGTGAGCGGCGCATAACCGCGCCGGTTGAGAAAGAGAAGCGCCTGTTCGCCGCGCGTCACGGTCTCGTTGATCGCCTGCTCGAGCCGCGGCGAAATCCAGCGCCCCTTGCGCGGGGCCTCCTTCTTCAGATCGATCGCTTCGAGCAGCGGCACTTCCGTGCCGCTGAAGCGCTCCGACAATTGAAGCCGCCGATAGCGCCCGCGCCGCGCATTGTTCTCGGTTTCGAT